>CAKZGI010000398.1 GCA_936914905.1 uncultured Trichormus sp.
ATGGAATTACACCCCTAAACCAGAGTTACAGGTTATTTAATCCACTATCCTTAGATACAGATTACAGATAGAGAAACCCTAATTACGCAATTTCGCTTACATTTACATCGTGGTATTGGCTATATAGCAGGAGATCAGAATATCAAGAAAATTGAAGATTTAATTGCCATCCCTACAAACAAAGTACAATCCTGATTTTGCAATGTTAATTGGCGTGTAGGCAGGAAAACACATAGCCAATATGGAAAGATAACTGCAATTTTCTTAGGTGAGAAGGAAATTTAAACTAATGAATCCAGTCAAATCTCTACTGCAAGTTTTCGGTAGCCGGAAGATGGCAGCTTTGATACTACTCGGTTTTTCATCTGGGTTGCCCTTGTTTTTAACCAGCAAGACCTTACAAGCTTGGATGACAGTTGAAAACGTCGATTTAACTGCCATCGGCTTATTTAGCCTTGTAGGTGTACCATACTCCTTAAAATTTCTCTGGTCGCCTCTGTTAGACTGGTTTATATTGCCATTTTTAGGAAGGCGACGGGGTTGGTTAATCGCAATTCAAATTGGGTTACTAATAGCGATCGCTTGCATGGCACTGCAACAGCCCAAACAAGCCCTACAACTGTTAGCCATAAACGCCGTTGCGATCGCATTCCTCAGCGCCACCCAAGATATAGCCGCTGATGCTTACCGCAGCGACATTCTTGAACAACTAGAAATGGGCGCAGGTGCAGCAGTATTCGTCTTAGGATATCGTATCGCCCTACTACTCACAGGCTCCTTAGCCTTGATTCTCGCCGATATAATCCCCTGGTATTCCGTATACTTATTAATGGCAGTCGGTATGGCACTAGGCATAATTGCTACCCTATTTGCACCAGAACCCAAAGAAATCAGTCCACCAGAATCCTTAAGCGCAGCCGTCATTCTCCCCTTTAGGGAATTTATTCAACGTCAAGGTGTAGTTCAAGCCATACTAACTCTGTTGTTTATAGTCCTTTATAAACTCGGCGATTCCTTTGTCAACAATATGTCCACCTCATTTTTACTGAAAACAGGCTTCACCCAAACCGACATTGGCGCAATTCAAGGCGGCATGGGACTGATAGCAACCATAGTTGGCACACTGGCAGGTGGTGCATTTTTGAGTAAAATTGGACTGAATCGCTCACTTTGGGTATTTGGTGCCTTGCAAGCAGTCAGCAACTTAGCTTACCTTTTACTTGCACAAGTTGGTAAAAACTATCAGGTTCTCCTACTGACAATTAACATAGAAAACTTTTGTGCTGGCTTAGGAACAGCAGCCTTTGTTGCCTTTTTAATGAATATGTGTAATCAGCGTTATTCTGCAACTCAATATGCTTTACTTTCTAGTTTTATGGCCGTAAGTCGTGATATTCTAGTTGCGCCAGCAGGTTCTTTAGCAAAAAGCACAGGTTGGCCTTTATTTTTTTTCATTAGTATCGTTGCTGCTATACCAGGACTACTCCTATTACCATTATTTGCTCCCTGGAACTCAAAACCATTAGCATTCAAAAGACCAGGAATTGAAGAAGAGGATATATGGGGAACCAAGTAATAATCATTGTCGGTACATTTGTCCTCGTCGTCACAGGGTTATTACTGGGTTACGTACTATCCCAGTTAGTTCTAGGATATCTTGGGTTTAACCTCCTCACCCTCCTGGGAACAATTAGCCTAGTTTTAATTTTCGGCACACTCTACTACGTTTTATTTTGGCAGTTACGACGAGAACCATCACAGCCATTTAAAGGTAACATACCCAACCAAGCAGATGAAGAAATCACAGGTAACTACCTGAAAAATCGGCTGATTGCTAGATTATCCGGTGACGTTGCAGCAGCTGAAAGATTAATAGAACAAGCCAAGCAGAATTATCCCGGAATGCCAGACAATTGGTATTGTGAGAGAGTCCTGGATGATTTAGATCGTGATCAGCGTTAACCTTGTGTTCTCCCTGTCCCCAAAATGGCTAAAATAAATTAAGAAAACTTCACAAATTCTGAGCTAGATTTTCCCAAAATTCCTTGGCTAATTAAAATCCAAATATGGCTATTTTTCGTCAATACATCGCCCCGTTACTCGTTGTTATAGTATTTATATTCGCCTTAGTAGCAGTCAGCGCCCGCATCTTTTTACCCTCCGACATGGCGGCACCAGCACCCATCGGGATGGTAATTAGTAATTCGTAAAGAAGGGAATACGGAATAGGCAAGAGTTGATTAAATTTCCCTTACCCAATGCCCAATGCCCCAATTTTGAATTTTGAATTTTGAATTTTGAATTTCCCCCTTCCTGGCTACCATATCCGTCGAGGCTCTACCATAGATAGAGCAATCCTAGTAAAGTTCATGCAGTGGACTTACCAGGAAATATTCCCTCATCAAGATTTTTCCCACCTAGCTCCTACAGTTGAGCAATATTTCTCCGTTGATACCCCTTTATGGTGGGTATATGAACAAGCAGGGGAGCAGACACCAGGCCGTAGAGGAGAATTTACCCAGTCCCCAGTCCCTAGTCCCCAGTCCCCAATCCCTAGTCCCCAACCCCAAACCCCCATAGCCTGTTTATGGGTGGGTAACGCCATAGATCAAGTCACTGGTAGCCGTCATGCTCACATTTTCCTCCTCTATGTTGTCCCAACATATCGCCGTAGGGGAATTGGTACAGCCTTAATGCGCTATATTGAAAACTGGGCAAAACAAAGAGGCGATCGCCAAATTGGATTACAAGTATTTGAGTCCAACACACCCGCATTAAATCTTTATCATCAACTTAGTTATCAAACAGAATCTCTGTGGATGATAAAATCACTCCAATAACCTGTACAATAATTTAATTAATTTCTATCAGGGTTTTGCTGGTTGGATAGGGGGTTATGAATTGATCCCTAGCAGGGATGTAAATAGATGATTATGTACCACGAAGAAGACCTAAGCTTACTTGATGCCGAAGCGGAGCTAGACAGCCCCCTAGACCATATACAACCACTTACTGCTGAATCAGAAGTGGCAAAACCTGATCCTGAATTAATGCTAGCACTGCTGGAAAATCCTCAGCCCCAGCAACGAATGTTAGCGGCGCGTGCTTTCTGTGATATCGAATATAAACAGGCAATTCCTCATCTTATTAGTCTACTAACTGATGATTGTCCTTTAGTGCGAGTAAGTGCAGCCTATGCGATCGGACGCAATCCTGGCCAAGAAGCAGTAGATCCATTGATTAATCAACTCAACATTGATTGTAACGGCTATGTGCGAAAAGGTATAGTTTGGGCTTTAGGAAACTGTCGCGATCGCCGTTCCTTAATTCCCCTAGCATATGCCCTCAGAACCGATATTTCCGCCGTCCGTCTTTGGGCAGCAAGCGGACTTGCCCAGATGGCAGCAGTCGGTTATGAAGCCGTTGTCGGAGCAATACCCCCATTAATTGAATCTCTAGTTAAAGACCCCATTGCTGCAGTTCGCAGCAATTCCGCTTGGTCTATTGGTCAACTTTGTAAGGAACTACCTTCCAACGTAGTTTATGCAACAGCCATAGATGCCTTAATTCAAGCCTTTGCGGAAGACAAAGACTTAGGAGTAAGAGAAGATGCCAAAGCATCACTCCTGGGAGTAGGAGATCCCCGTGGGTTGCAATTAATTGAAACCCTAGAACAAGAAGGCTGGTTTTAACAGTTATACTGCAAACGGGTGAAACTTGCACTTATGTCATACTGATAGCGCAGCGTATCCCTTCGGGACACTGCGTGAACGTGGGGCGTGCCGTAGGCTCTAGTATCTCGGAGATTCTTCACTATCTCTTTCATAGACGCTCCGCGAACGTTCAGAATGACACTTTTAAATTGTTCTTAGTATAACAGTTATCAGTCTCTTGTCACTTATTCCCCACATCCTACACCCTCACACACCTGGCAATTGCCAGTCAATCTCCGGTTTACCATAAGCACTTAAGGCTGAATTAATAGCGGAAAAAGGTTTACTACCAAAAAAGCCATTGTGTGCTGAAAGAGGTGAAGGATGGGCAGATTGTATAACCAGGTGTCGGTGAACATCAATCAATTTCAGTTTCTTTTGTGCATATCCGCCCCACAGCACAAACACCACCGGATCACTTTTTTCATTAACTTTATTAATAACTGCATCCGTGAAAGTTTCCCAACCTTGATTTTTATGAGAATTTGGTGTATGCGCTCTTACAGTCAAAACCGCATTAAGCATCAGCATACCCTGTTTAGCCCACTGCACCAAATAGCCATGCTTGGGAATATCACAACCTACATCTGCTCTTAGTTCTTTGAAAATATTTACCAGTGATGGTGGTGGTTTAATCCCTGGTTTGACAGAAAAGCATAATCCATGTGCTTGGTTTTCACTGTGGTAGGGATCTTGTCCCAGCAACAAAACATTAACTTGCTGATATGGTGTCAATTCAAAAGCAGAAAGAACATCTTTTCCAGGTGGATAAATAGTATAAGATAGTCGTTCCTGTATCAGAAAATCTTGGAGTTTAGCAAAGTATGGTTTTGCCAATTCTTCAGCTAGAACTGGTTGCCAAGAATGAGGCATTTGGAGATTTTTCATTGTACTAAATTCCAAAGACTAGGACGTTCTATATCATCTTCACCCAAATACTCACCATTTTGAATTTCTAGAATCACTAGAGGAATAGAACCTGGATTTTCTACTTTATGCAAAGTTGCGGCTGGTACATAGGTTGACTGATTACGATTTAGCAATATCTCCTTATCACCACAAATTACCTTAGCTACACCAGAAACTACTACCCAATGTTCATGACGATGATAATGAATTTGCGGTTTAATCCCATGTCTGGGCTTAATTTCCACACGACTGATTCTATAATTTTCTCCCTCTTCTATTACTTCTACATAACCCCAATAACGTTCACCTGAATGGGAAGAATATTCTTCAGTCTGGGTATCAAGATCATTTTCTTTTTGGATCATAATTACTTTTCTCACCTTACAGAATATTAGATTTTAAAGCTTCGAAATAATTATTGCCTGTGCATTTCTCATAATTAAATTTACATGAATGATGTTGCTTTACCAAATAAAAGTTTCTCAAATTCGACTGCTGGTAATGCTGGACTAAATAAAAAACCTTGAATAGCATCACATCTATTTTGCTTTAAAAATAACAATTCGGCTTCTGTCTCTACACCTTCAGCAATTATTCTTAGATTTAGTTCCTGAGCCATTTTGATCATGGATTTAGTAATAACTGATTTGGAGTAATTATTGGCGATATCGTGAATAAAATCACGATCTATTTTAATTGTGTTAACTGGAAAATTTTGGAGATAGTTCAAAGAAGATTGCCCAGTACCAAAATCATCAATTGCTATTTTGATTCCCAGTAGGCGTAATTTATTCATCGTATTGATTGCACTCTGCACATCTTCTATAATTTTACTTTCAGTTAATTCAATTTCTATACAACTTGGCTCTAACTGATTAGTGTCTATTAAGCCAATAATTTTAGATATTAAATCAGGTTGGTTAAATTCGACTGCTGATAAATTTATAGTAATAGTAAAACCACTAATTCCTGCATCATACCAATTTTTAATTCTTTTACAAACATTTTTTAAAACCCAATTATCAATAGGAATAATTAAACCATTTGACTCTGCCAAGGGAATAAATTCACTTGGTGAAATTTGACCTAATTCATCACTATCCCAACGTAATAAACTCTCAGCAGAAGTTATTTTACCAGTATTAATGTCAATTATCGGTTGATAATAAATTTCAAATCCATTAAAATCATATTCTTGTATTACTCGGTATAGACTTTTTTCTAATAATTGCATTCTCGGAGTTAATTTATGAACAGTGGTCTGCACTAATAAATATTTTTTTAAATTTGCAAATTTTTCTAATCTGTTTTTAATTGCACTTAATAATTCAGAACGGGTAAATGGCTTGGTAAGATAATCATCTGCGCCTAAATCCATACCTTGTCGAAAATCGGATTTTGCAGACTTAGCAGTTAGAAAAATAAAGGGAATAGTTGAAGTTAATAGCTCTTTTCTTAATGCAGTTAATACCCCATATCCATCTAATTCTGGCATCATCATGTCACAGAGAATTAAATCTGGTAATTGGGAAATAGCTAAATCTAATCCAATTAGACCATTATCTGCTGAGATTGTTTCAAAGTCCTCAGCTTGCAACAAGTCTAACAGGTTTTCCCGAACTGATTCTTCATCTTCTATTACTAAAATTTTGGGCATAATTAACCTCATGTTATATATTTTCCTACTGGTAGTTTAACAGTAAACTGTGTACCTATTCCTAGTTCGCTAGTGAAATAAATTTCACCTTTGTGAATATCTACAGACTTTTTAACAATTGCCAATCCTAATCCAGTTCCTAAGATATTACCGACATTGTTAGCACGATAAAAAGATTCAAATAAACGGGATTGGTTTTCTTCAGGAATACCAATTCCCTGATCTTGTATTTTTAATACTGCTTGTTCATTTTTACAAGCGAGTGTAAATCTAACTAAACTACCATTAGGAGAATATTTGAGTGCATTTGATAGCAAATTACTGAGAATATATCCCAGTAATTTGTCATCCATATAGCAGGATATAGATTTACATTGACTGCTAAAGAAGATCAAGTGTTGACTTTTTAAATTCAACCGTACTTCTTCTACTAATTGACGGCAGTATTCGACCAAATCAAAAAATAAGGGTTTATATTCGAGTTTTCCCGCTTCTGCCTTGCCAATTACCAAGATATCATCTAGCATTTCTGTCATCCTATGGACAGCAGTTTGAATTCGTCTTAGATGTATCAATAGTTTTTCTTCTGTCCATCGCTGATGGTAGTGTTCTAGCAACTCAGCAGAAGACAGAATGGTGCTTAAAGGGGTGCGAAATTCGTGGGAAGTCATCGAAATAAAGCGAGATTTAAGTTCGTTGAGTTCTTTTTCTTTCTCTAGTGCTGTTCTGAGTTCTTGCTCTAATTGTTTGCGGCTGGTAATATCTGTCCAGTAACCAACAAGTTCAAGTGGGTTGCCAGCTTTATCCCACACTACCTTACCTTGATCGTATATCCAACGATAAGTACCGTCTGCATGTAAAAACCGATATTCTAAACTGTATTGTTTTTTATCAAATACTTGTACTTGTGAGAGTTCAGCTAGTACATCTGATGCATCTTCTGGGTGAATGTGACTAAACCAAAAGCCAGAATCTTTGACAAATTCCTGTGCTTCATAGCCTACCATACCTTTGATATTATTACTGATAAAAACAACGCCATAATCTCTCATGGCTTCGCTGGTATAGATTACGGCTGAGCTAGCACTAAGTAAGTAGTGTAGCCGTTGTTGAGTGACAAGTAATGCTGTTTCTGCCTGCTTACGTTGAGTGATATCTGTTTGAATTCCAATGTAGTGGGTAAGACAAGCTTCTGTGTCATATACGGGAGAAATATTTAACTCATGCCAGAAGAGGCTGCCGTCTTTACGATAGTTCCGTAAAATAACTTTGCAGTCTTGTCCTGTTTGCATAGCAATTTTCATTTGTTCTAAAGCTGGTTGATTGATATCAGCACCAAGGAATAAACGAAAATTTTGTCTCATCACTTCCGCTGCTGTATAACCAGTCATGCGCTCAAAAGCAGGATTGACATAAGTAATTGAGCCATCGGGGATGGTTATATCAGCAATAATAATGCCATTACTACTAGCCGCGATCGCGCGATCTCGCAATCTTAAACCTTCCTCAATTAACCTTCTTTGAGTAATATCAGTATAGATACTCACCAAATAAACAATCTTACCAGTTGTATCTTTAATCGCATCAGTCCGTAAATCAACCTGTACATAGTCCCCACTCTGAGCTTGCATAGTGACTTCACCATGCCAAGACTCTCCTCTGTGGACAGTAGCCAATACTGTTTCAAAGACTTTGGGATTCCTAAAAGTAGTCACCAAGCCACCACAAGTATTTAATTGAATACCTGTATAGTTAAGTACCTCTGTAAAAGCGGGATTGACATAAATTACCTGTCCAGAAATATTTGCAATACTAATACCATCGCTGGTACTTTCTATGGCTTTTTGTAGTCTTAACAAAGACTTTTCTGTTAACTTACTTTCAGTAAGATCACGAGTTATTTTACAAAAACCTCTGAGTTCACCAGTATCATCATGCAATGCTGTTAAAATACAATTAGCCCAAAAGTAGGAGCCATCTTTGCGAACAAAAATACTTTCACATTCACACCTGGAATTCAGGGTTGCTGCTTCTAGTTGTTGTTTGGGCATGGCATTGGCAATATCTTCAGGTGGAAAAAAGCATGCGAAATCACGTCCTATAATTTCTGCTGCTTGATATCCAGTAATACATTCTGCACCAGAATTCCAACTCATTACCCTGCCTTCAGGGTCTAGCATATAAATAGCGTAGTCTTTCACTCCTTCTACTAATAAACGGAAATATTCTTCACTTTCTCGGAGAGCAATTTCTGCGGTTACGCGATCATGAATGTCAGTGTTAGTTCCAAACCAGTTGACAATTTTCCCTTGGCGATCACGCAATGCTAAAGCTCGTCCCAAATGCCAGTGATAGGTTCCTGAAGGTTGTTGAAACAAGCGAAATTCTACTTCGTAATTCATGCCTGTAGCTAAAGATTGATTCCAAACATTGACAACAATGGGCAAATCATCAGGATGTACCCATTGTGTCCATTTCCCACCCAAAACTCGCTCTCTTGTAGAGCCAAAACCATCCAGAACCCGCTGATTGATATACACAAGGTTTCCATCAGCATCAGCAATCCATACTTGCTGGGGAATAGATTCCGCAAGAAAGCGAAACCATTCTTCACCTTTTTCTAAGGCCTCTTGTGCTTGCTTCCTCTGAGTAACATCTTGTACTGTCCCTAACATACCAACCACTTGCCCTCCTGTACTATGTAAGGGGACTTTATTGGTTTCTAGCCAAATCTGACTGCCATCTGCTTGCTGTTTGGGTATAATCTGATAATATTCAGGCTGATTAGCCTGCATCACGGTAGCATCATAAGTAGAGTAAAATTCTGCCCGTTCTTGATCGGCAACTAAATCAAAATCAGTCTTGCTCACAATATCTTCTGGATTTTCAAATCCTACCATTTTCGCAAAGTTGCGATTACAACCCAAAAAGACAGAATGAATATCTTTCCAGAAAATACTATGGGGAATGGTATCCATAATTAATTGCAACATTTGCTGAGATTGCAGAAGTTGACTTTCCACCATTTCTACTACTCCCAAAGCCAGACAGATACTTTCAGGGGTAATAACTCCCACCATTTGATCTTGCTCATCTATAACAGCTATTAATTGCGTCTGGGTCTGAGAGAACAAAGATACTATGTGTTTTAAAGCCTTAACTGCTGCCACCTTCAGTTTTATCACTGAGGTTTGCATCACTTCAGCAATCTTAGTGGTTCTCAATTCTGTTCCTAAAGCGACGAGTCGCATGATATCTTGTGATGTAATGCATCCTATGACCTGGGAGCCAGACTTTACCAAAATATCTTGACATCGTTCTGCCATCAGAGTGATCGCATCTAATACAAGCGTTTCTGGTGCAACCGTCAGCGGTGAACAGTCAATAATTGCATCTAAATTTTGTAGTACGAGATAGTGAGGTGATGCTTGCATAATTTATTTAAAATTCACTACCAAAAAATATTTATTCAAACCTGCTGATTCTCATACTGTTGTGTGAAATAAACAATATTATATTGGGTAGACTTACAAAAGTATTTATATTACAAAGTATACTCTATTCTCAAAGGTTAGAAAATAAGGTAGGCCAACAAGATTAGACCTTCTGAAGGAATCTATAATTATCACCTTAGAATCAAGCTGTTATTTTAAGAATTCAGGAGTCAGGAGTCAGAATGTTTGAGAAATTGGTTAATTATCAAATAGATATTTTTGGCGTTAGCCCACAAAGCTGACTGCTGATAGCTGATAGCTGAATACCTACCTGTTATCTAATTGAAAGTTGCTTTATTAATCACTCTTCTCTCACCATAACGCAATAACCTTTCTATAGTAATCAAACGATTTTCCCACACTTTAACTTGATAAGGATTTTCTTGTACTGCTACGCTCATCCAACTTTTAAATTGAGATTGAAAACGAGTCAAAGATCCTCTAGCACTAATCAAATTACTAGCAGAAGGCAAAATCGCCAACTGATTTAAAGCATTTTGTAATTCTTGGGATTGGTTCTTAAAATTAGAAGTTGTAGTTACAGCGTTAGGCGATCTCTCACTCTTTTCCCACACAAATTGCCATTCTTTTTGTAAAGCAGCATAGCGAAAAGCCGCAGTCCTAAAAGGCTGACGTTGAGGAATAGGATCATGCTTTGTATTTTGCACCTTCCCTTGAGTGCTAATCAATATTTTGTCTAACTTCTCATTAAAATTCTCAGCCGCAAACAAAGCATAACCACTAACAGGTACATCCCTCAGCAGTTGTAACTGGTCAAATGTTCCCAAACTTGGTAAAGAAAGCAGACGAATCCCAGGAACTAATAAAGTAGAACCTAACTTAGTAGAATGAATCCAAGGTTCTGCCAATCGTTGAAAACGGGGAGTATCCAAAGCATAAGTCATCGGTACAACTAAATCTATATCTCCTCGTCTAGCCCAAACTTCCCAATGCTGTTGAATCTTTTGTACTCGCTCGTATTCCCCTAACGGAAACACAGCCACCGATAAAATTAAATAAGACCGCTTTTGTCGCAACATCTGTGCAACTTGACCCACAAAACTATCAATTTGTTCAGTGCGGAATGCTGTCCACTTTTGCCACAACTCCCGCTGATTGGGAGAAATTTTTACTGGATCCACACCAGTTTGTTGGTGAAACTTTTCCCTGGCAGCTTTACCATAACCATAAGTTCGACCACAAAAAGGGTCTTGGAAGGGATAGCGAATATAGTCTAAGTGCAGACCATCAACTTGATAGCGAGTGGAAATTTCCGCGTATAGCTTTAATAAATACTCACGTACTTTCGGGTTAGCCGGGTCTAAAAAAGGCTTTGTTTGACCAACAGGAATCATTTGCCCACGCTGATCATAATTTGCCCAATCGGGATGAGCTGCCAGCACAGGACCTGGATAATCAGCACTAATACCAATAAGTTCATTGTGACGGCGATTACCAGCCGCAAAAGTCCATACCCAAGCGTGTAACTCCATTCCTCGTTCATGGGCTAATTTCACTGCTGCTGCTAGTGGATCCCAGTCTTTAATCAAGGGGTTTTGTTGGGGTGCAACCTGACTGGGATAAATAGTATAACTAGCATTCACAGTTTCAAAAAATACAGTATTAATTCCCGCTTGCGTCAAGCGATCAAAAATCTTTGCTAGTTCCGCTTCATTACCAGCCTTAACAATTGTCCCCCGATCTAACCAAACAGAGCGAATTTCTGGTTGAGCTATTCGTTGATTTACAGGAAATTGTTGCCATAAGGTTGTTTTTGACTTTAACCACTGTTGACGTACCAAGGCATAGTTTTTTTGGGAAATCAAAACAGGGATATTTTTGGCAACTTCCCTTGCTTGGGCTAAAGTTTCCTCTAAACTTAAGTCTGTGGTTTCAGTAGAGATTAACTTGGGAGTTTCTGCCTTTAATGATTGAGGTTTATTCACGTTCACACCACCATTGTGAACAGATGCGGCTAAATTGGCGCTTTCTACTCTACCAATCAAATTTTCTAACTCTTGTTGCAGTGTGATCGCATATTTACTACTAATTGGTTGATTAGAATTAGGTGTGACATCCAAACGCACTCCTGCCTCTAGTTGATCAATATCCTCTTGGAAATTTGGAGGCGTGACTTTAGTAACGGGTTTTACTTGAGGCGTTGTTTTCAGAACAGTGACCCGTCGAATTTGGGTTTTTGGTTTAGCAGGATTAGCTTTTTTGCCAGCATTAACCCGTCGAGATTGGGTTTTTGGTTTCCGAGAATTGGGTTTTTTACCAACCTTGAGCAGTTGAGTTAGTTTTTCGGCTAGGATAGAATTAGTGTTAGTAATATCTATCAACTGCTTGGCATCTTGCTGGCTGTTGATGATGTTTAATTCCCCTGTTTGTGTTGCTGCACTTACAGGTAATATTCCCCAACAATTAAAAATTAAGAAATTTAAATTCAAACAAAATAAGCCCACTTTTTTCAATGCTAATTGAATATTTTTAGTCATTGGTAATTGGTAATTCAATACAGATAATTACTTGATGGTAGAAGCCCCCAGATTTATCCGTGGGGTCAATCTAAAATCGGATGACTACTGACAACAACTGTTGATTAAATCTTCAACTCCTCCAACGGGGAATAATTTGGTATTCAATTGAAGAGATACTTCCTCAACAGTCATATCATCTAAAAATATTAACTCCCCATGTTTAAGGATGACACTAGGCAACAAAATACCCTCACCTAAATCTTGTCCTTTTAAGTGAAATATTAAATCATGTCCGGTTAATAATCCCGTAACGCTGATACTTTGCCCCCAATAATTGCTACATAAAGCATGCATGTTCACCTCTAATCCTTCCACAGCATTTAACTGTTGAAGAATTGGTTGGAATGCTTGTTCAACAGCATTACCTACCACCCAAGTTAATTTTCTCGGTTCAGCAATTTTGCGTGGTAGTAATTCTCGGGCAGCATAGGTAAATTGCTTAATAAATAACTGAATAGAACCAACACCATTATCAATTTGTGGATAGTCCTCATATTCAACTTCAGTGGGTAATTCTTGACCAGCAATTAAAAACCACTCATCAGCTAACCAAGCCACACTAGAACCGTATTTTTGACGGAATTCTTGAGATAGTGATTTAACCTGAGTAATTACCTCTCTGGCTTTTTCTGGGGTTACAGGTATGAGTTCATCTTCTTGGGGACGAAATCGCGTTAAACCAACTGGAACGACTGCCACTGATGCTACCGCAGGTATTTCCCCAGTATGAAAAGATATTAAATCTCGTAATGTTTTCTGCAGATGTTCACCATCATTTATCCCTGGACAAACTACAACTTGAGCATGGATTTGTAAGCGTCTTTTTTGAAACCATTTGAGTTGTTCCAAAATTCTTCCAGCACGGTTATTTTTTAATAGTCTAGTTCTCACTTCCGGTTCTGTTGCATGAACAGAAACATACAAGGGAGATAAACGCATTTGTTCAATTCGTTGCCATTCTTTATCTGATAAATTAGTCAGAGTTAAATAAGAACCATATAAAAAACTCAGACGGTAATCATCGTCTTTAAAATACAAGCTAGAACGCTTACCTGGTGGTTGTTGATCAACAAAGCAAAAGGGACAACGGTTATTACACTGAATTAAACTATCAAATAAAGCCGTTTCAAATTCTAGCCCCAAGTCCTCATCATACTCTTTTTCAATTTCAATATGATGAATGTTACCTCCAGCATCTAAAATTTCTAATTTCAAAACTTCATCCGCACATAAAAACTGGTAATCAATTAAATCACGGGGTTTTATCCCATTAATAGCAACAATTGCATCACCCACATCAAAGCCAATTTCAGCAGCTATGGACTCAGGTAGCACCTTGGAAATTTTTGCAGGACTAATAGTAATCATGGAGAATTCAACATTGGGCATTGGGCATTGGGCATTGGGCATTGGGCATTGGGGATAGTTATCTTTCTTCTTTCTCCTCCACACCCTAAACCCTTCAATGATTATCCTTGCCAACCGGCTGCGATCGCTAATAAAATGGCACTGCCAAAAGCGAATCTATACCAGACAAACACAAAGGTATTTTTTGTTTGTAAGTACCGAATCAAAAAAGCGATTGATAGGTAGGAAAAAATAAAAGTTGAAATAATACCAACAATTAACAGAAAAACAATATTATCTGGTAACTGTTTTTCCTGAAATAGCTTGAATATTTTCAGGCTTTTATACAAGGTAGCTATCGTCAGAGTGGGAAAGCCTAACAAAAATGAAAACCTAGCGGCTGTATCACGTTCTAATCCTAAAAATAAGGCAGTTGTCAAAGTTGATCCAGAACGAGAAACCCCAGGAATCAAAGCTAGAGCTTGTCCCAATCCTACTAATATACCATCTCGAGTTTGTAAAGAATCCAAACCTCGCTTGCGAGTGCCAATTTTTTCTGCCAAACCTAGTAACAGTGCCATTACTACTGACATGATAGCAATAATTAATGCATTTTCAGGTAAAATATCTTTTAACAGAAGGCCAAAAATTAATGCTGGCATTGTGCCTACAGCAATACCTACAATAATCTTCCATTCTTCACGTTCCCAATCTCTATCCTTTAATGCGGCAATTCCACCTTTAAGAATACTAGAAATCAGCGGCCAAAAATACAACAAAATGGCAATCACACTGCCAAATTGAATGGCATCAACAAAGTCTTTAGAACCTAATTCTTTCCAAGCAAATATCTTGGTGACAATTAACAGATGTGCTGTACTGCTAATGGGTAAAAACTCTGTAATACCTTGAACAATACCCAGAATCAGTGCCTGTAACCATTCAGGGGTAATTTTCTCAGTGTTTTCTGCCACAGCCAAAAGTGGCCAATATAGTAAACATATACTACTTACTTCTAAGATTGTCGCCATCAACCAGACTCCCAAAATGGATGCGTAATTTTAGCAAATTATCCAACTTGATCCAACTTGATCCAACTTGATCCATTCTCATCATCAGATTTTCGGGGCAAGATTCACAGGAAGAAGTGTGCAGTGCAGTAATAAGTCGTCGTGCAAAATAAATTGCACATTTAGGGAAGGGAACAGGGAACAGGACAAGATTACAGGAATTCTATTTTTGAGCCAAATGAATAATTAATTTTGCTGAGGTACTTAGTCCCTTTCCAGTATGAAATTAGGCGTGTGGGATTCTACATTACGCCGAAGCATTATCCCTCTACCCTATTAACCCACATTCAGCACTTCAATAGGTAGCATAAACAAACTACATCTACAGGCAATTCAGAACTATAGTTTTTAAAAATCCAGTAGCCATGAAAATATAAA
>CAKZGI010000399.1 GCA_936914905.1 uncultured Trichormus sp.
ACTCTGCTTTGCAGACACCTTCTTTAATCCCTCTAGCTTCGACCTGAATCCTTACTTACTACGTAGGTTTTTGGTTTTTTTACACCTGTACTTGTACTACAAGATGAAGTGAAGTGAGGAACGTGGGCTATTACTATGACCTTATTCTTTTAGTGGGAAGGGAGTATCTTAATTCTCCCGATCTCCCTCATCCCCTGTCTCTATCGAAAATTTTTCTTTAAATTTGCAGTATAATCAAAATGCCCCCTGGGGGGATTTTAGAGTGTGATATTGTAGATAAGTAAACTTTAGTAACAAATATTAAAAACATTGATCAATAATACATTGTCTGCTTATACTGTTACCAACTCGTCTATTGATACTAATTTGCATACTACTGAAACTAGGCACAGAAGTATTAAAGAATTGGAGTCCACCCTTTCGTTATCACCCTCGCTTCCGGGTGCAATAACTTGGAGGCAAACTTGGTTAGTATTTGTCGCAGCTGTTTTTTTAGTAACCGTACCGGTATTTATAGAAGCGCCACTAGTGCGATCACTACCTACTCTCAGTTTAGTAATCACAGGATTCTGGATTTGGCTGAGTTTAACATTAATGTCACGTCCTCACACCTATCTCTGGGGAGATTTACTCTTAGGATTTAGCTGGAGTTGGTTCACAGGGGCGATTTATTGGGGTTGGTTACCTTGGGAACCCTTATGGCACTTACCCATAGAATCTCTTGGACTACCCTTTGCTATCTGGTGTTTGTGGCGAAATTGGGGCAAAGTCGGTAACTGGTTTTATCTGGGTTCTTTATTCGGCACAGTTTTAACAGATATATATTTTTATGTAGTAGATTTAATGCCCTATTGGCGGCAAATTATGAGAACAGATGCCGATGGAGCTTCACAAATCTTAAGAAATGCTTTAGCACAAGTGGAAACTCCTAGGGGAGAAGTTTGGGCAATCATTCTAGGCTTAGCACTATTGACCGTCGGGCTGGTATCTTTGGGTAAAAAGCAAAATCATTGGTATGCCTTTGGTGGAGCAGTTTTGAGTACAATTTTAGTAGACAGTTTGTTCTTAGTAGCTGCCATTCTTGCTTAAAGTTCTCAGCCACTAACAATCAACTTCAAAAAAGCTCAATCAATATATTGGAAATAAATTTTTACAAAGTAAAATTTCTAAAAAATGCCTAACGTAGTAATAGCGAATCATACTAGAAGTTGCAACTTCAAATCGAGCTTAGTTTCGGTAGTTCACTAAGCTGTATATTAGTTTCTGATGACTGCTGTGTGTTGATTCAGCTATCAGCTATCAGCCCAAGCATGAAGTCAGAGGAAAAAGTACCCCATCACCCCCCAAAGTTATCACCGGGGTTGAATCAATACTCCATACTTCTCACTTCAGCCCACAGTTGACGGCGTTTAGTTGAAAGCTTTGATTTTTGTTTGATGGAAAGAGGTAGAAAAATCGTGAAAGGATTAGTACGTTTATTAACAGTGTTAAGTTTGTTGCTAGGCTGCTGGGGATGGCTGGGAACAACCCAAACAGTCCAAGCTGTGAGTTTTAGCAACATTGCTTTGCCTCAAGTTCCAGTTTTGGTAATTCCACGTCAAAATAAGGCAGATGCCAAGTTAGGAACTGAATTTGGTAAAAAAATTGATTTGAATAATACCAACATTGCTGCTTTTCAGCAGTATCCAGGGCTTTATCCCACCTTGGCTAAGAAAATCATCACAAATGCTCCTTATAAGAGTGTAGAAGATGTATTGAATCTACCAGGATTGAGCGATCACCAAAAACAAACCTTACAAGCCAACTTAGGTAACTTCGCCGTCACAGAATACGAGCCGAACTTCAACGAAGGAGATGATCGTATTAATAACGGTATCTACAGATAACTTTGGTTGGTAATTGGTAATTGGTAATTGGTGATTAGTGAAAATTTAATTACCAATTACCAATTACCTATTACCTATTACCCATTACCAGTAATTTTGAATTTTGAATTTTGAATTTATTAGATATTCCCAGCCAATTTGATGTTTTAATAGTCGGCGCTGGCGCTGCTGGACTATACACAGCACTATGTCTACCAGAATCCTTACGAGTAGGCTTAATTACTAAAGAAACTATAACTATATCTGCCAGTGATTGGGCGCAAGGTGGTATTGCTGCTGCTGTTTCTCCAGAGGATTCACCCAAGCTGCATATTGCGGATACATTAAAAGCCGGAGCGGGTTTGTGTGATGTCAAAGCGGTAAAATTTTTAGCTGAAAAAGCCCCTATTTGTATTCAGTCCTTAGTTAACTTAGGGGTAGCCTTTGACCGTCATGGTAACACCTTAGCTTTAACCTTGGAAGCTGCCCATTCCCGTCATCGTGTTCTTCACGCCGCCGATACCACAGGTAGAGAAGTAACCACAACTCTCGCGGCTCAAGTATTGCGTCGTCCCAATATCCAAGTTATTCAGCAAGCTTTAGCTTTATCCTTATGGATAGAACCAGAAACCAATCTTTGTCAAGGAATCAGCCTGTTTTATCAAGGTAAGGTTACATGGGTAAAGGCTGAAGCTGTAGTTTTGGCAACAGGTGGTGGAGGTCAAGTATTTGCCCAAACTACTAATCCGGGTGTAAGTACAGGTGATGGCGTAGCTATAGCTTGGCGGGCTGGGGCTATCCTCCGCGATTTAGAATTTTTCCAATTTCATCCTACAGCCTTGACAAAACCAGGACGCTTTCTGATCAGCGAAGCTGTACGCGGTGAAGGGGCACACCTTGTTGATAACGAAGGACGACGTTTTGCTTTTGACTATCATCCAGATGGGGAACTTGCACCGCGAGATGTGGTCAGTAGAGCTATTTTTAGTCATTTACAACATACAGCCGTTGATCTTGGCACTGCCCATGTCTGGTTAGATATGCGTCCTATCCCTGGTGATAAAATTCGCCATCGGTTTCCTAACATTATTAAAGTTTGTCAGCATTGGGGTATTGATGTCTTCAATGAACCGATTCCTGTAGCCCCGGCTGCTCATTATTGGATGGGTGGTATTTTCACAGATTTGCAGAATCGTACCAATATCCCTGGTTTATACGCTGTGGGAGAAACTGCCAGTACGGGAGTTCATGGCGCTAATCGCCTCGCCAGTAATTCTCTATTGGAATGTATAGTGTTTGGGGCGCAGATGGCTCATTTGCAGGATGAAATGCTGAGGAAGGGACCAACTACAGAATCTGCATCTTTCCCAAATCCTTTATCTTTTAAGTTATCTGTTGGTGATTGGGAAAATCAACAATTACAACTAGAAGCAATCAGGGAAAAGTTACCCCGTTTAGTCTGGCAAAGTGCTGGTATTTGTCGAGAACAATCAAGTTTAGAAAATGCGATCGCTACTATAGAATCTTGGCAACAAGATTTCGCTAATTTACCTTTAAGTAAATTTTTACAACGTTTACGTCCTAAAGAACCAGCAAGTTTCAATTTACCGAATATTGATCAGCAATTGCGACTTTGGGCAGAAACCCACAATTTATTAGATGTAGCTTATTTAATTCTCAAAAGTGCTGCTTTTAGAACTGAAAGCCGGGGCGGACACTACCGTTTAGATTATCCCCAACTAGCTCCTGAGTGGCAAGTCCACACAACTATCCAAAATCATCGTTGGTGGCAATCTAACTAAATATTATAAGCTGACACACACAATCCAAAATCTAAAATCCAAAACTTTATCATCAGCGTGTCCCGCTACCATGTTGACTATCAGGCGCACCATAGTTTGGGGGAATATATTAGGACTTATGTTGGGAGTATTTGGAATTTTAATTCAATCCAAAATCTAAAATTTTTCGTATCAGCTCAAAAACTTATGACGAGAACTCATAGCGATTTTTCCCCAGATGTTTGGCCTTGTACATTGCTGTGTCCGCTTGTTTAATCAAGGTTTCACTGTTATCGGCATTGGTGGGGTAAATACTGATACCGATACTGGCAGAAACGCTAATGACATGGCCATCCAAAATTATCGGCTCAGTTATTACACTTAGAAGTTTTTCGGCTACCGTTGCAGGTATCTGTACATCAGAAATAGCCTGTAAAATCACCGTAAATTCATCACCACCTAGACGTGAAATTATATCACTAACACGCAAAGCATTACTTAGACGTTGAGCAATAATTACCAGCAGATGATCGCCCATTTCATGACCTAATGAATCATTGACTGATTTAAACCCATCTAAATCTATAAATAATAATGCCAACATAGAGTTATTAGACTGTGACCATTTGAAACAGTCATATAGTTGTTCAGTGAAAAACTTGCGATTAGATAAACCGGTCAGAGGGTCATGGTATGCTAATTGCCGCAAGTAGTTTTCTTGGATTTTTAATTCATAATTAGAACGAAATAAATCATCGGCAATTTGTTTTAGTTCTTCCTCGATTTGTTTGCGTTGAGTATTATCTCTAATAACACCAACTAAAAAGAAATTACCAGCAGCATCTTTGTGGAGCGATCGCTTAGTAGCTATCAGATGAGTTTTACCATGAATGTCAGTAAATTCTTCTTCATGTACCTGGGGTTGCTGAGTCTGAAAAACAAGATTTTCTTGTTGAAGAAATATATCGGCTTCATGCTGAGGAAAAAGATCATAATCTGATTTTTCCATTAATACATCATAGGAATAACCACTAAATTTACAATAAGCGTCGTTTAAAACAATCCATTGATGTTGTTGGTTTTTGACAAAAATGGGATCAGGAATAGCATTGATAACTTGATGCAGGAATTCTTTAGAACGTTTTAATTCTTCTTGTATATAAGTGATGTAAAAAGTTATGGCAATAGCTGAACTACAAAAAGTCAGCTCGGAAGGAATAATCGGTATCCACCATCCTGCTAAAAAAGCAATGTAAACACTTATGTTTAACACCAAACCCAACAGTATAAATATGAATATACTTTTTCTTAGCTGTTTGATTCGCCATGTAATTACTGCTCCTATAAAAGACCAAATAAAAATCCACAAGCTTTCTAGGAAATCGGGACAGACTTTTAGTAATGGTCGTCCTTGTAGAGCAGCAGAAATTAATTCATCAATAAAATAAGCCTGTAGTTGAACTCCAGCTATAGGTTTTGCTTCACTCATTCCCATCAAAGGACTGGAGTAGGGAATAAATAGAAAATCCTGGAGGCTAGGTGCTGTAGAACAGATAAGTACAATGCGATCACGAATTAAATCCTCTGGAACTTTGTCAGCTAATATATCTTCCAAAGATACCTGATGATAACTATAAGATTCGCTAGTTGAATTTTGACAACGGGGTTTGGGAAAATTAGATACAATTTGATAGCCTCTCGCATCAGCCCCAATATAAGCACCATTATTACTCTCAAACCGAGGAAATACAGCCTTACCTAACTGTAAATATTCAGGATTGCTGGCAGATTTTTTCGGTGTGATTCCCTCAGAATTGAGATATAATAAAGCCAGCCTGAAAGCAAAACTTTCATAAACTTGATCATTTGCGTGCCAGTATAGTAAACTGCTGCGAACCTTGCCATCATCTTCATATGAAACATTATTAAAACCCAATTGTCCGTGCTGTTTTAACTCTGGTGCAGTTGAAAGTCTACTATCTATTTTATGTGCCAGTAGTTCCATACCAATCAAATTTGGCATTGCCTTATAAGGCGCCACCAGTTTGTCATGACCAGGCTGTACAGGCTCTCTATAGATATCTAAGCCTATTGCACGGGGTTTATAGCTGTTGAATTTGGACAACACCTGAGCTATGTTTTCATCAGAAGTTGGCCAAGAACCTGCTTGATGCAAAGAGGTTTCATCAATTGCGATGATAGTAATACTTTCCTCTGGTGCTTCATAGGGACGCAAATGGAAAAATTGATCTAAAGCTGCTAACTCCAAAGACTGTAATAATCCAATATATCGAAATAGCAACACACAGATAGCAATCCACGAAGCAGTCATTAATTCTCTACGTCCTTGACTCAGCATTTCTTGCATTGCAAATACAAGTCTAGGAAGAAAATTTCTGAACTGCTGATGCATAAAAACCTCGTCTGAGTCCTTATATTTTTTGGCTAAAGTACGCTTAAATCTCAATACTGCTCGGTTAATAATCAGGAATTAGTAAATTGTTTTGGGGAAAGCTGACTGGGTTTAGGGTAAAGGTTTTTCTCCTTTTCCCCTTTCCCTTGTCCCAAGCCAAATTAAAAGTATAAGGTAATTAACCGAGCTATATTGAAGCGTAAGTTAGGTGTGACGGGTTGATAATCAGGGCAAAAAGAAGACAGTGTTAAGATGTGTTTTGAGTGGAATGAGGCACTTTACTTAAAATACTTGAAGTTTTGAGGTCCTGTATAACCAGTTATCTTTGCCAGTTCGTTTAAATTCTGCACACCACTGTATGTTTTACCATTGATAACCCAAGAAGGGTAACTTTCAATTTTTGCAGCTATGCACTCTTTTATTGGTGCGCCAGGGTTATCGGGAGAAGCACATTCAATGAGGTTGATTTCCTTGTAAGCTTCTTTGCCAAAGAGTAGCTTTTGTTCATGACAGTGAGGACACCACCAAGCAACATATTCTTTTGCACCGATTTCGGTTAAGTGTTTTGCTAATTGAACTTCTGACTCTCCAGAATTAGTAGTAATTTGCCAGCCTACTTGTGGTTTTGGTTCTTCTTTTTTAGGGTCAAAGAAAATCTGTACGGCTTTACCATCAGTTAGTTCGGCTATATTCCCTGATGTGTTTATATCGGAGTAAATACTTAATGTGGTAATTAGTATCACCATACCGACAATTACAGCAGTGAAGAAGATTTGTCCAATATCTTCCCAGTCACGACCCAGGATGGTGAGAGTTAACATGCTCAAAGCAAACAAAGCTGAGGCAATACAGTAAAGACACAAAGCTTGGAGTTGAAATGCTAGGACATACATTAAATATCCACTAAATACTGACATAGTGATCGCACCCACCAGCAGCAACCACCAAGTCAGATTTTCTATTTGTTTTCGATTTTTGTTCCCTTCTACTGAGTTCAAAGCCAAGGGAGCTACAGCAAAGATAAACATACCGATGTATGTCAGCAAACCAAACAGAGCTAAAGGGTGGCCAAAAACTGTACCCCAGGGGCTAGAAAGTACATCAGTACAACGCTTAACACCTTCTGGAGTAGTGCAAACAGGATTACCTCCTGTTAACTTTTCAAACGTGAGATAACCTGTGTTGAGGATACCAAGCCCAGCGATCGCCCCAATCAATGGACGCGACCATTTATGAATCCAAGGAGTAGAACGACGGTGAATCATAATTGGTAGTTGGTAATTGGTCAGTGGTAATTGGGCATTGGGCATTGGGTATTAAGAAAATTACTTACCCATCTCCCTTATCTCCCCAGTCTCCAGTCCCTAAGAATGTAATTTTATTGAGGAACTTGATTTACTTTCACCTTTAGAATTCCAATTCCGGTGAGCAGCTTCCACAAATTGACTGACACGAGTTGGGTCAATAGGCTGGGAAATTTGATCGTGGCGTTTGAGAGAACTGGAAACAATCACACCATTTGCTGCTTGCATCAGCGTACCAATATTTTCCCAATTAGCTCCGCTACCAATGAGCACTGGTGTACCAGCAGCAGCACCGCAAGCCAGTTCCAAGTCTTCTAAGTTAGGAGGACTGCCAGTAGCCCAACCTGATAAAATCACCCCATCAGCTAAACCTCTTTCTATTGTGTCTTTGACAGCAACTGTTAGATTGGGTGAACTTAAAGGACGCGCGTGTTTAACCAACACATCAGCCAAGATTTTCACATCAGAACCTAGTTCCCGACGATAGCGGAGTAATTGATGTGCCTCTCCTTCAATTAATCCCTGGTCAGTGGCCATTACTCCTGTAAGGATGTTAACCCGGATAAATTGCGCCCGTACACAACTAGCGATCGCCATTGCACTTTTGGCATCATTCCGTAAAACATTTAAACCCACAGGCAAAGTTACTAAATTCTGTATTCGCTGTACCACCAGAGTCATAGCACTGACAACGGCTGGATCAACTTGGTTTTTAGTAAAGGGTGCATCGAAAAAATTTTCTACAATTAAGCCGTCTACCCCACCACTGGCCAGGGCGGTTGCTTCTTGTTCAGCACGGTCAGTTACTGCTTTCAGACTACCACCCCAACGGGGTGAGGTAGGTAGGGGTAGCAGATGAACTACGCCAATAATCGGTGTTCGAGTTTTAAATAGCTGATATAAGTCCACGTCTTTATTTTGCTTGGCAAAGTCCAGGGTTAAGAATTTTTTGTTTAAGGATCAAGGATCAAGGATGAAAAGACAAAAATAATTTTGCATCTGACCTGTCCCTTATAGGTGGTAAATTGGGTATTGGCCTGCTTTTGACTATATCCTCTGGTAATTGAGACAGTCTCCGGCTTCATATTTCATATTTGAGCAAACTCTTGACTTTATATCTAGACTAGTGAATTTGTTTAATTATGAATGGTTTGTTGCCTCCTTCTCAAGATGGAAATTAGCGTTAAACCTTTCATAAGATATGTTAAGATAAAATCTGGCTACAAGAGGAGTTTGCCACTCACAAGACGCAAGGCAGCTTTCCCGTAGTTTAGGTATCATGCCAGCGCATCATCGCGGGTTTAGCCTAAGATATAGGGTAGCATTACTGCTTTATGGGCGCAGTCGCGTTTGCGATTTCCCTGAGGGTAGCGACTTCTCAAAAACAGCCCTTTGGGCGGCTTCCCGATGGGTAAATTAACAACGCACACGCTGCGGTAGCGTAAAATACCAATAAGCGAATCGTTAAAAAATATTACGAGTGTCAAAATTACCATAAGACACTCAAGTTTACCCTGGGAAACAGATTAATAAAAACATCATAGCATGACCGCTATATCTTTACTGATTAGGGTCATACGTCCACTGGCATTTACGAAAAACAACTGGTTACGAAAAACAACTGGTAGTGAAAATCTATTACTGCGGTGTCCTGATCAGGGTGCGGGAAAAAGCACCTAACTATTACTTTTTATGTTTGACTGCACAAGAAAAAAACTGAAGATATTTTCAAAATATGGGTGACAAACCAACAATAGCCATTTCTCACTTGGGCTGCGAGAAAAACCTAATAGATACAGAACATATGTTAGGTCTGTTGGTAGAAGCAGGTTATGGTGTAGATACAAATGACGAGTTAGCTGATTATGTAATTGTCAATACTTGTAGTTTTATCGAAGCTGCTAGAGAAGAATCGGTAAAAACCTTAGTAGAACTGGCAGAAGCAAATAAAAAAGTCGTTATTACTGGTTGCCTAGCGCAACACTTTCAAGAACAATTATTGGAAGAGTTGCCAGAAGCAGTAGCCGTGATTGGCACAGGCGATTACCACAAAATTGTCAATGTCATCGAGCGGGTAGAACAGGGAGAAAGGGTGAAACAAATTACCGCTCAACCTACTTACATAGCGGATGAAACCACACCACGCTACCGAACTACAACCGAAGGAGTAGCTTACCTAAGAGTTGCCGAAGGATGCGATTATCGTTGTGCATTTTGCATTATTCCTCATCTGAGAGGGAATCAGCGATCGCGCACTATTGAATCAATAGTTGCTGAGGCCAAGGAATTGGCAACTCAAGGGGTAAAAGAAATTATTCTGATTTCCCAAATCACCACCAATTATGGTTTGGATATTTACGGAAAACCAAAGTTAGCGGAATTACTTCGTGCTTTAGGGAAAGTAGATGTACCGTGGATCAGAATGCACTATGCTTATCCTACTGGACTTACACCAGATGTGACAGCGGCAATTCAAGAGACACCAAACGTGCTGCCTTATTTAGATTTGCCCTTGCAACATTCTCATCCAGAAATTCTTCGAGCCATGAACCGTCCTTGGCAGGGAAGAGTGAACGATGGAATTATCGAAAGTATCAAAACTGCCCTCCCCTCAGCAGTGCTAAGAACCACATTTATTGTTGGTTTCCCTGGAGAGACACAAGAGCATTTTGAACATTTACTAGAGTTTACGGAGCGACATGAATTTGATCATGTTGGTGTCTTCACCTTCTCACCGGAAGAGGGAACCCCCGCCTACAATTTACCAGATCAATTACCACAAGAATTGATGGTAGAGCGTCGTGATCAACTCATGGCACTCCAACAACCAATTTCCCTCCTTAAAAATCAACAGGAAGTAGACAAAATAGTTGATGTCCTGATTGAGCAGGAAAACCCCGAAAGTGGAGAATTAATCGGCCGTTCCCGCAGATTTTCCCCAGAAGTTGATGGTCAAGTCTATGTTAAAGGCGACGCAGGGCTAGGAACCATCGTGCCAGTAAAGATCCACAGTGCCGATGCCTACGACCTCTATGGTCAAATAATTATGAGTAATTAGTCATGGGTCATATTGCTATGACCCATGCCCAAATTTACAAATAAGTATCGGTTTACAAGTCCAAAACTCACAATAAAATCTTAGGAGAATTAATGAATCTTACCTTTCAAGAACTAGGCATTTCCCAAGAGCGTGTTGAAATTCTAGAAAAACTTGGCTTTACCACACCTACAAATATTCAGACTCAAGCTATTCCGCAACTATTAGCGGGTCGTGATGTAGTTGGGCAATCCCAAACAGGAACAGGCAAAACAGCAGCCTTTTCACTGCCGATGTTAGAAAAGCTGGATGTCAGCAAAAAAGCCGTACAAGCTATTGTACTAACACCTACTCGTGAATTGGCAATGCAAGTTCATGATGCTATTTCCCAATTTATGGGGAATGATGGATTACGAGTATTAGCAATCTATGGTGGTCAGTCAATTGACCGTCAAATGATGCAGCTAAAACGCGGTGTTCATGTAGTTGTGGGTACACCAGGACGGGTGATAGATTTGCTAGAGCGTGGTTGCTTAAAGCTGGATCAAGTGAAATGGTTTGTCCTTGATGAAGCTGATGAAATGTTGAGCATGGGCTTTATTGATGATGTAATCAGAATTCTGTCCCAAGCTCCCACAGAGCGCCAAACGGCTTTATTTTCGGCAACTATGCCCCCATCCATTCGCCAATTGGTGAATAAGTTTTTAAACTCTCCGGTGACTGTCACCGTTGAGCAACCAAAAGCTGCACCCAATAAAATCAATCAGGTAGCTTACTTGATTCCTCGCCATTGGACAAAAGCTAAAGCTTTACAGCCAATTCTGGAAATGGAAGATCCAGAAACAGCTTTAATCTTTGTTCGCACCAGACGCACAGCCGCAGAACTAACCAATCAATTGCAAGCTGCTGGCCATAGTGTGGATGAATATCATGGTGATTTGTCTCAGCAAGCACGGGAAAGATTATTAACCCGTTTCCGCAATCGTCAAGTCCGCTGGGTGGTAGCTACTGATATTGCCGCACGGGGTTTAGATGTGGATCTACTTTCCCACGTGATTAACTTTGATTTACCCGATAGTGTGGAAACCTACGTTCACCGGATTGGTCGGACTGGTCGTGCTGGTAAAGAAGGAACTGCGATTTCTTTGGTACAACCATTTGAACGCCGCAAACAACAGGCGTTTGAACGCCATAACCGTCAAAATTGGCAGGTGTTAACAATTCCTACCAGGGCGCAAATTGAAGCTAGACACATCAAAAAATTGCAAGAACAGGTAGCAGAAGCTTTAACCGGTGAACGTTTGGCTTCATTTTTACCAATCATCAGTGAGTTGATTGAAAAATATGATGCTCAGGCAATCGCAGCTGCGGCTTTGCAAATCGCCTATGATCAAACCCGTCCCGACTGGTTGCAATCTGGTGTAGATATTCCCCAAGAAGAACCATCTCCCAAACCCAAACTCAACAAGCGTCGTGATAGTGGCGAATACCCACGCAGCGGTGGTGGTGAACGTGAACGTAGCCGTTCCTCTTGGTCTAAATCAGATAACGGTGGTGATGAAGGACGGGGAACACCAAAACCCAGATTACGGACAACAACTCAACGTGAATCTTCTGTTACACCCAGCCAAAAACTAGGTTCACATAGGGAATAGATGACAGGTGACAGGTGACAGCTATCAGATTATGCTTCCCCTGCTCCCCCTCCTTACTCAAAGATTGGATATTTTATTTGGAATTCCCTTAGTTTTTCTAGGGGCAGGTAATTTCATCTAACTTACCTAACCCATAATCAGTCAATTTCCAACTAAAAGCGCCAACATTCTGTTTTACTTGTTCGGCGTTTTTAACCCCAGCAATGGGAATTACGTTCCCCTGAGCAACTAACCAGCCAGTTAAGGGCTACTTGGGCAGGGGTGCGACCATATTTTTCACCGATGTTTCTGAGTAAAGATAATACCGACGCAATACTATAAAAAAGTAGGCTGAAAACCCTTACTAAATTGCGGGTATATGATTGTTGCACCTGTAGGATATTGAAAAGGTGTATATTTATTTACCTGTGAGTTCTCCTTCAGCTAAGGGACTATAACCTAATATTGTGACATCTAAATCACGGGCAGTTGACAAAATACCGTTGGTTTAAATTCCGAGTATTATTATAGAATAACGAACTTGATGAACTGCTAAAGGTATTCCCCCTGCTGCTAATATTAAATCCTCTATACCCTGTGATTTTGTGTAATGTATTTTTCCGAATGTTGGCTTAGTTAGCAAATCACTAACTAGCTACTAGCCCCTCACACCCATAAACACTGAAAGCACATAACTGTAATAATTTTTCACGATTGACTACTCTTGATTTGAGTAGTTGGCGAGCTGCGGGAAATGCGGCAGAACCTATTAATCCTAGAGTATTAGAAGAATTTTTTGAGGAATTTTCTGCTTGTGGTTTCTGCTGGGAAACCTTTGCACCTGCCTATGGTTTGGCAGAAGATACATTGCTAGTATCAACTAGTCTTAGACAACAACCACCGATACTATGTCTCGTTAAAACATCAGAAATTGAAAAAAACAAAATATTTGAAGTTGCTGGTTGGGGTGATGGTGTTCGGGCTATTCCTGGATGTGGACAACTCGTGTGTGATACTCAAGTAGTGATCGCCAACCCGGAAACTTTAACTCGTTGTCAACCTGATGAGGTGGGTGAGATTTGGGTATCTGATCCTAGTGTGGCTGGTGGTTATTGGAATCGTCCAGAACAAAGTAAGAGTAGCTTCCGTGCGTGCCTACACTACTGATACTAAAGAAGGCCCATTCCTGCGGACAGGTGATTTAGGTTTTATGAGGGGTGGTAAGTTATTTATCACAAGACGGATTAAAGATTTGATAATTATCAGGGGTACAAATCACTATCCTCAAGATTTAGAGTGGACAGTGCAGCAAGTTCATCCTTGTTTGCGTCCTGACTATGGTGCAGCCTTCTCCATAGATGCGGATGGTGTGGAAAGACTGGTGATAGTGCAGGAAGTAAAACGCAATCCTGAAGAGTTTACAGCGGATGAAGTAATGACTGTTATTCGCCAAGTGATCGCAGAAATTCATGAACTTCAAGTTTTCGCTGTTGTTTTAGCTAACCCAGGTAATATCCTCAAAACTTCCAGCGGTAAAATTCAACGTCGCGCTTGCAAAACCAGCTTCCTCGCAGGAGAGTTGTAAGTGTTAGCAGACTGGAGTCACAACCCTAAATACAACGCGAACTACCGCAAATTATCCAAGAAAGTTGATACTTTACTAGATAAAGTGCAAGTTGCTCACTAAGGAGAACATTATGCAGCCACTTAAACAATTTTGGGTTGCTGAAACAGTAGAACGAGATTTAGCCGACCCTGGCAACCCAGATAATATGATCTCCTTCAAACAGGTAATCGACCTGGATGAAAAGGAAGAATTTCCCCACGAAATTATCAACTGGTTATATAACTGGAAACTACAACATTACTACATTCCCACAGAATACAGTAGTGAACTTACAAGTTTTGATGAATTAATACCCTCTAGATATACACTGATTCTCTTTTTTAAGAAAAAAATAACGCTAATATGGCTGTGGCATGAGTATGCTTGGTATTGATGGCACGAACAGACGAGAAGAAGCAACTCCTGGGCAGCTTTATGAATGATACTAATGGCACTATGTGTTTAGCTTATTCAGAAATAGCACATGCTAGCGACCTTTTAGGCGGGGATATGCAAGCCACAAAAGTTTCTGCTGGTTATCTCCTCAACGGCGAAAAATGGCCAATTAAGCGCGCTAACATTTCTATAATCGCCTTCGTACTAGGTAAAACAGATCCACAGTGGCCTCTCCCTATTCATAGTCGAAAAGAGCAAAATTGACCCAGATAATTATAGTAATCTACCCTAAATCCTCACCCATGGGATTCGGGGTTCGGATATGAGTGGTATCCGCTTTAATAACTGGTTTATTCCAGAATCTATGCGGTTAGGGGCTGAAGGTGCGGGTTTGGAAATAGCTTTGAAAGGCTTACAAATTACTAGGGCCTTATGTCCAGCCTTTTCTCAAGGTGCAGCTGATACCGCCTTACGTACCACCCTGAAGTTTGCTATAGGGCGCAAACTATACGGCAAAACAGTCTTTGATATGCCCGAACCCCAATGCACTCTCACAGATGCATTTCTGGATATCTTGATTTGTGATTGCTCAACCTTTGGTGTGGGACGTGGTTTTAATACCATGCCAGAACAAATTAGTGTCTAGTCAGCAGTGGTGAAATATTTTGTCACCACTACCTTGGAAACAATGGTACAGAATCTGTCCGTAGTTTTAGGTTCACGCTTTTATATGTGGGAATCACACCACTGGGGTATTTTCCAGAAAGTGTTGTGAGATAACTACATAATCAGTATGTTTGATGGCAGCACAATTGTGAATATTCATGCCCTATTACTACAACTACGGCAGTAAGGAAAGTGGATTAAATAAGGTGTAAGAGTGCCAATAATATCTATACACCAG
>CAKZGI010000400.1 GCA_936914905.1 uncultured Trichormus sp.
AAAACATAATTTCTAATTGGTATGAATTGCAAAGGAACTTATTCACTTTAGTTGTGCGTGACTACATTGTGGAAAATCTTACCAATGCTGGTGCTGCTTAATACCCATGGATGAGTTTTTTGGTCAATGCGTAACTTCTATATATTTGTTTTTCTCTTGTTGTCTTACTGTTATTAGGGTCGTTCTTGTATTGTGGCACTTCTATTCTCGAACTATAAGACTCCAATTGAACTTTTGAAAATTCCGTACACAAGAAGTTCTGTTCTTGCCTATTCCCTATTCTCTGACCTAATGAGTAATTATGGCTTCACTTCCCGTCAGGGATACAGGAATCAAACCGGATTGTTATAGATATTGACTTTGGTATGCAGCCACACAGTTGTTAGGTTAAGCTGAGGATATATTTATCTTTTTAGAAGATTACACCCTGTTAAAGATTATAGGTAATCTTCCCGCAGGAACAGAGTAATATTAAAGAACATGAATCAAGCGTTAGGGTAGGTATCGCACATTGACATGGACTGGAAAGACATCAGAGGCAACTGGGTAATTATTCCACCCAAACCCATCGGTATCATCCATTTTTTGGGAGGTGCATTTGTCGCTACTGCACCTCACCTGACTTACCGTTGGTTACTAGAACAGTTGGCAGCTAAGGGATACGTTGTTATTGCTACGCCTTTTGTCAACACCTTAGATCATAGTGCGATCGCACAATCTGTACTAATTAACTTTGAACGTACCCTAGAACGATTACAGGACACAGGGGAATTACACAAGCTTTATTTGCCAATTTATGGTCTTGGTCACAGTATGGGTTGCAAACTTCATTTATTAATTGGCAGCCTTTTCAAAGTAGAACGAGCAGGGAATATCCTCATCTCTTTTAACAACTATACTGCTAAGGAAGCCATACCCCTAGTAGAACAATTAAACTCTACTTTGGCAATTGAATTTACTCCCACACCTTTGGAAACTAACCAGCTTGTAGAAGAACGTTATCACATCAGGCGTAACTTATTAATAAAATTTAGTAATGACAATCTTGATCAATCAGCAGTTTTAAAGAAAATTTTACAAAATCGCTTTCCAGAAATGGTGACAACACAAACTCTTTCCGGAAATCACACTACACCATTAGGTCAAGAGATTAAATGGCAACCAGGAAATTCTTTTACTCCCTTGGATGCTTTAGGACAATGGTTTAAGCAAGAGGTATATCGGGATTTAAACCAGCTAAGAAAAATCATTGTTTTATGGCTCAATCCTCTTGCACTGAAATAATAGCCCAAGGGATATTTGAAGGCGAGTTTTTTAAAAAATGTTATTAGCTTCAGAATTCTGAATTCTACTAACATATTACTCATGACTGCATTTACAGTGTATTGCAGGTAAATGAAGTACAAAATTTAGTACCAAAGCGATGTTTAAAAAGGGCTGTGTTACTGATCTTAAAGCGCTCCTAGATATTTTTATTTCTGCAGAAAATATGAATTGTGTGCGATATTTATTATGTTTCAAATTTTAGTAATTGATGATGATTATTCAATACAAATCTTCCTAAGAAGGATTTTGGAAAAACAGGGCTATGAAGTAATTACTGCCAGTAATGGACAGGAAGGTATTTTACAGGCACTTGCTTCTCCTCCAGCCCTAATTATTTGTGACTGGATCATGCCACGTTTAACAGGGATAGAAGTCTGCGATCGCATTAAAAAAGATCCCAATTTATCCACCACATTTTTTATTTTATTAACATCCTTAGATTCAGTAGCTGATCGTGTCAAGGGACTAGATGCAGGTGCTGATGATTTTATCTCCAAACCTATAGAACAAAATGAGCTTCAAGCTAGAGTTAGAGCAGGATTACGTCTACATCAGTTAAATCGAGATTTACAAAGCCAAAAACTATTATTAGAAACAGAACTAGCAGAAGCAGCAGAATATGTAAAATCCCTTCTACCTTTACCTATGTCTGCACCTATAGCTATTAATTCTCGATTTATTCCTTCTCGACAACTGGGAGGTGATTGCTTTGATTATTATTGGCTTGATTCTGATTATGTGGCAATTTACCTATTAGATACTGCTGGACATGGACTCAGAGCAACTCTTCCCTCTGTTTCTGTATTGAATCTACTTCGCTCTAGGGCGCTAAAAGGACTTAATTATTATCAACCTAGTCAGGTTTTAACAGCTTTAAATGATACTTTTCAAATGAATTATCAAAATGATAAATATTTTACTATTTGGTATGGGGTATATAACCGTATCAATCGCCAATTAACTTATGCAAGTGCTGGACATCCACCAGCAATATTAGTTTCTGGAAAATCCCGTGCTACTACAGAATTAAAACTATTGAAAACACCTGGTATGCCAGTGGGGATGTTTCCTGAGGCAAAATATGTAGATAGAGCTTGCAAGATTGACAACTTCAGTAGCCTTTACATTTTTAGTGATGGTGCTTATGAAATTACTAAATCAGATGGGACTCTTTGGAATCTAGACGGATTTATTCAGTTGCTAGTTAGTTTACAACATTCAGTTGATTACCAACTTGAACATATCCTGAATTATTTAATCAATTTAAACTCCAAAGAAGCCTTTGATGATGATTTATCTATCCTACAAATTAAGTTCGATTAATTCTTAGCTAATAAGATCTGATTAAACTCATCTTTGCTGGGAAATATTTCAAATATCTCAGTCATACTAGTCAACTCAAATATCATTCTCACTTGATCGTTAATGGAACAGAGAACCATTTTTTTGCCAGCATCCCGAAGTGTTTTAAAAGCCAAAACTAGAGTTCCTAAACCAGAGCTATCCAGAAATGTAATATTTTGACAATCTAATAACACAATCTCAGCGCCACTTTCCAGAATTATGGCAATCGCTTGCTGAAACTCTGATGAGGTTTGGGCGTTTAAATTTTTTTTAAGTGTAATAACTTTAACCTTTTGATTCATGATTAGGTTACTCTGGTTGATATCAATAGACCTCTTGTAGCTAGTATATACCAAACTAGAAAATTTATAAAAAAAATCCTTTCTAAAGGATGTGAATTCCTTCCAAAAAATATCATCAGCTAATTATAAATTAGCCAATAAAGAATTTATTGAAAATGGTTAGATATGGACTTATAAATAATAATTTTTAGCTAGTATGGTGAGCCACCAATCAAAAATTTTAATTCCGTTTGTGCCATCAGTATTGATATAAATCACCAATTAGAGCCGATTAACCTTGGCTCGATGGAGCAGTTTTTCACCCTTACGGTATCCAATATAACATACTTTAACTATTTCTCCTGGTTGTGCTACTCCTGCCAGCAGTTCGTGTAATTGGGGATTATAAGGTATTTCTGATCCCACAGAGGCGATCGCTTCCACCCCCCAAGCCTGCAATAATTGATCAAGAGGCTTTTGCACTAAAGGCAGTATTTTCACCGCCTCTAGCTGAGGATTTTCTCTAGCTTTCTGCGCTGCTGTCGGCCAGAACAACAATAAAGACTCCAAGATTTGCAAACCTGATTCCTGAAACTCCTGCTTTAATAACTCTTGCTGTTGTTCCAGCATCAGCACAATTCGCTCGTACTCTCCTTTTAAATTTGTATTTTCTTGTACTAAATCTATACCAGTATTTAAACTTTGAGTTAAATTTCGAGTATCGACTGTTAAATTCAACACCTGGTAATCAGAACTCGCATCTGAAAAATTTGCTGCTAATTCACTCAATGATACTTGTAAGACTTTGGCTAACTTCAGCAAAACTTCCACTCGCATTTGCTTTAGCTTTCCCCTCCGCAATTGCAGGACTTGATGTTCTGAGACACCAGCCGCAGCACTTAGAGATTTAAAACTGGAAATACCCACACATTGCATTAAATTTTGCAACTTTTGAGTCAAATCATCATCGCGCATAAAATATGGAGCCTAAGGCACCGTCACCTAACTATACCCCATTTTTACCAAAGCTAGGGTGTAGGGTGTAGAGGGGTAAAGAAAAATTATTTGATTAAATCAACATCTTCCTCAACACCCAAGTGGTTTAAAGCCCAGATCCTTCACTTCGTTTAGGACGCTTCGTGATTTATTGATGGGGATACCCCAAACCCTTCTTAAAATCTTTAATATTTCAACAAACTTGTCAACATCCAAGCAGTTTTTTCATGAACCTGCATTCTTTCAGTTAATAAGTCTGCACTGGGTTCATAACAATGACAACCATAAAAGCCATAATACCGTCCATCGACTTCTAGGACATCTATAGGTTCTTGCTGACCAATTTCGGCAATGGAAGCCATTAAAAATACTACTTTTTGGGGATCGTTCTGACGTGGTAATGGACGTTGAATTTGATTGATGGGAATGTCTTGAATCTTCACCATAGGACTTTTGTTGAGTATTTTTGTTTTATGTCCTAAATAAATCATAGTCGATATGACTCTATTTTGTAAGTAACGGATGTTAAACAGGTAGTGATATCATGGAAATGGTTACGCGACACAAAAAACGCTACAAATCAGAATCTGCCCCGAAGCCTCACTGTGGGAGCAAGATCGGGTTTTCATGAACACTTTTTTTTGGCGTTCTGCCTACAAGATACTGACAACATTCTGTTTATTGGGACTGACTGCTGCATCAATTCGTGTGAACAATAACCAAGATGTGGAACTCAAAATTGGCATTGTTCAGCGATTTGGAGCGACACCCACAGCCAAGCTGCAATTGACACCAACTCAAGGAGATCGCTTGCAGTTAAAATGGACAGTAGGTAATCAGCCACAAACACTGGTGACAGCCAACCCCTTGCAGCTAGAAACAGTGATGGAAACCTTACCTCAACCAAAAATACAAGAGGTAGTCGTTTTAGGAGATTTCCGCACCTTTGAAACAGCGAAAGACAGTTCCAGAAACTGGCGTTGTCAGGGCATAAAAGTAGAAATAGCTCAACCCGAACGCTGGCAAGTATGGGCGAAACGAGATGTTTATAGCACGCCTTTAGTAAGGCGATTGTTGTTACAAAGCATACAGGCATCAGGATAAAAACTCCCCTACCTAGATACCCGAATACTCAAACAAGTACCGCGAGTGAGTTGGGAAATCAAAGGTAAGCGATATAGCCAAAACTATTTAGAAATAAGCAGAGGCAAAAACCTAATTCGGGTGAATCAAGGCGAGAAAACAGGTAATACCCATCTTTTTGCAGGGTGGATAAATTTGCAGGCCAATGCTTACGTTACTTACTCCTTAGTAAATAAAGTGCCTTTAGAAACTTATTTGCGTGGAGTGTTGCCTTACGAAATTGGCACGAGTGCGCCGAAAGCATCCTTGGAAGCGCAGGCTGTTATTGCCCGTACTTATGCTCTTAGGAATTTACGTAGATTTGCTATTGATGACTACCAGTTATGTGCTGATACACACTGTCAAGTTTATGATGGACTAAATGGAGTAGCGAAGACAACAGATCAAGCGATCGCAGCTACAAGGGGAATGGTACTAACTTATAATCAAGAATTAGTAGACGCACTCTATTCTTCCACTACAGGTGTAGTCACCGCCTCCTTTAGCGATGTCTGGAATAGTGAAGATCGTCCTTATCTCCGGCCAGTAATAGATGCGGCTGTGAATATTTGGAACTTCTCGGAAAAAAGTTTAGCAGATGAAAAGAACTTCCGACAGTTTATTAACTTGGAAAAAGGATTTAATGAAAGCACCTGGGATGTTTTCCGTTGGCACAAACAAACCAGCTTAGAAGATATTACCAAGGACTTACAGAAATTCTTGCGCCTGAAAAAAAGTCCCTATGCGAAATTGAAAACCGTTTAGGCATTAGCTTTAAGGAAACGCAGCGAAAGTGGCAGAATTTTGGATATGGCGGTGAAAACGGATATGGGCGTTTTTACCCTGCATAAAGATGAAGTTCGCAGTGCCTTCGCTGCTCCCTGCAGCACACTGTTTTATTTGCAACCTATCAACAAAGCTCAACCAGATGTGTGGGGATACGCCTTTATTGGTGGTGGACTAGGACATGGTGTAGGCTTGAGTCAAACAAGCGCTCAAAATTTAGCTAAGTTAGGTTGGTCAAGTGCGAAAATTCTCCACTTGTATTATCCTGCTACTCAACTTCAACTGCTAAGTAACGAGATTAAGCGATTCTTGAACAACTAGTGCCGCAGCGCGGAAGTCAAAAGCTTGCCCTTTTGACACTCTCATATATCTCAGGTTCAAGCCACTAAGCTTTACGCTTACGGAGTGATCCTGTAAAAACGGGGGTCAAAAGTCAAAATCAATACGGCGTGGGCTTTTCAGCGATTTGGAATGGTTGGTTTACGCTGTACTGTACCAGCTCAACTCGTAATTCGTGAAAAAACAATGGGGAGGAAATGGAAAATACCGCTTTGCTCCTCCCCTGGGTTTTTCTCGAGAAAAATGGAAAAAGATACAGCAGATTGCAGATCAATGAGTTACAGAATCTAAATTGAAACCAAGACAGCAAGAGAGTTTTACTCCTGACTCCTGACTCCTGACTCCTGCTGTATTTTGTATTACACCATTGAAGAACAAGGATAAAAAATTGTTTTCTTTCCTTATTACTACCTGGCGTGTGATTGTCAAGGCACGCTTATTAATACAATGCCGACACTATTAGTAAAGTTCTTCTTCTTTGTGAGTTTCGATTACCAAGTCAGAAGATGGGTATGCAACACAGGTTAAAACATATCCAGCTTCGATTTGATCATCGTCTAAGAATGATTGGTCAGATTGATCAACTGTACCAGAAACTAATTTACCTGCACAGGTTGAGCAAGCGCCAGCGCGGCAAGAGTAAGGCAAGTCAAAACCTGCTTCTTCAGCAGCGTCTAGGATATAAATATCATCGGCAACTTCTAATGTTTCGTTCAAATTCTCAGCTTTGTTGATTAATGTGACTTTGTAAGTAGCCATTAGTTATCCTCTTCTTGTGCAAACGGCAGTATAAGTTATCCTAAAGCAAAGCCCACAGCTAGTCCTGTAGAATCAGCCGCTGGTTTAAATTTGCTTCAGTTCTGATACTACGGGAAAAACTAAACCTTATCACCGAAAATTCACCACGATTAGTAATGAAATTTAGTTACTTCTTTAAAATAAGTTTTAGTTATGTAAAATCATCAACGAGATAGATGTTGAAAAAATTTTTATGGGTACTAGCGTAATTAGGTGACAGGTGACAGATTAAATTACTCCCTCATCCTCCTCATCACCCCACACCCTCTTTTTGGTAGAATGCGTATGACATTGATGACACTGTAATTAATTCAGTGGTGGCACAATTAACTCTGTCCATCTAAAAACCCAACAAACAGAACTGCTAAACATCATGTATAATTCCAATGCAGCTTTGGCAAATACAACTATGCGGGTGGGTTTAGTTGGTACTGGGTATGCTGCAAAACTCCGGGCTGAGGCATTGCGGCAAGATACACGCGCACATTTAGTAGTAATTTCTGGACATACTTCCCAAAAAACAGCAGCTTTGGCTCAAGAATATCAAACTGAGGTGATGAATTCTTGGCAACAGTTGGTGGCACGAAAAGATTTAGATTTAGTTATCATATCCACGGTTAATCGAGATCATGGTCAAATCACCCGTGCAGCCCTTACTAGTGGCAAGCACGTTATTGTTGAGTATCCCTTGTCTGTAGATATTAAAGAGGCTGAAGAATTAATTGCTTTAGCCAAAGCCAAAAATAAACTGCTGCACGTCGAACATATTGAACTTTTGGGCGGTTGGCATCAAGCCTTAAAACAACATTTACTCCAACTTGGTCAGTTGTTTTATATCCGCTACAGCACAGTCAAACCTGAACATCCAGCACCAAGGAAATGGACTTATAACCATGAGCTTTTCGGCTTTCCTTTCATTGGCGCTCTTTCTCGCTTACATCGGCTCACAGATTTGTTTGGCAAAGTTTTGACGGTGAATTGTCACCAGCGATATTGGGAAACACAGTCAGATTATTACCAAAGCTGTTTATGCGTCGTTCAATTGTACTTTGCCACTGGGTTGTTAGCCCAAGTTATTTATGGTAAAGGTGAATCCCTTTGGCAGTCAGAACGGAAAATGGAAATTAATGGTGAAAAAGGGGGACTAATTCTGGATGGTGACACAGGAATTTTGGTTCAGCCAGAGGAAACAAAGTTGATTGGTGTGAGTGGTCGTCGCGGATTATTTGTCAAAGATACAACAATGGTATTAGACCATCTTTTGCATGGTACTTCTTTATATGTCACTCCACAGCAAAGCTTGTATGCCCTAAAGGTGGCAGATGCTGCACGTAGGGCTGCGGAAACAGGTTTAACTATTTTTTTAACAAAAGAGTCTTAAATGAAAACCGAACCAATAGTGATTTTATCCCAGCGAGAAATAGAAAAAATGCGTCGGGCTGGACGTTTGGCAGCGAAGCTGTTACAACATTTAGAAGCTTTGGTAAAACCAGGGGTCAGCACCCTCCAACTCAATGATGAAGCAGAACGGTGGACGCAAGCACACGGTGCGATAAGCGCACCTCTGGGCTATAGGGGCTTTCCTAAGTCAATTTGTACTAGTGTAAATGAGGTAATTTGTCACGGTATTCCTAATGCTAAACAAATCTTGAGGGAAGGTGACATTATTAATATTGATGTAACACCGATTGTAGATCGTTATCATGGCGATACTTCCAAGACATTTATTGTTGGTGTATCTTCTCCCAAGGTACAGAAGTTGGTGGAAGTGACAGAAGAGTGTCTCCGTTTAGGTATTGCAGAGGTGAAACCAGATGCAAAGATTGGAGATATTGGGGCAGCTATTCAAGAGTATGCTGAGGCTCAAGGTTTTTCGGTGGTGCGAGATTTTGTAGGACATGGCATTAGTAATATTTTCCACACTGCACCAGATATTCCCCATTATGGAATTAGAGGCAGGGGTAAGCGTTTGAGGCCGGGGATGGTGTTTACGATTGAACCGATGATTAATGAAGGAACCTATGAGGTGGAGATGTTGAGTGATGGTTGGACAGCAGTAACACGTGATCGCAAACTTTCCGCCCAATTTGAGCATACTATCGTTGTAACAGAAGATGGGGTGGAAATCCTGACCTTACCAGAAGGACCCAATAATCATGGAAAAACCTAAACATGAGCGTGGGAAAACATCCCGGCCTGGTTTTTTGGGACAGGCACTGACTACAGCCCGAAGAGTTATAGCTCGGCGAGGGTACGTGGTGTCGGTGAAATAGGGATTACAGGTGTTTCTGGTGCGATCGCTAATGCCATTTATCATGCTACAGGTAAACGCATGCGTGATCTACGGATAACACCTGATAAGTTGTTGTAATACACGACTTTGCAAGTTCAGGACTTACACAGCTGGCAGATTAGTAGGGTACTTCAGATTTTAAAATCTGTTTATTTGCTGGATTTATAGAGTCTGAAGCACCCTAAAACAAGAATTTATGAAAAAATAGGTTGAAAACCACATATTTAATTTTCACCAGATGATTCACAGTCCACAACACCTAACCGTAATTCAAGCCGCTGGTATTTGGTGGAATCATAGAAAGTTCGTCGGTGCATTACTTGTGAGTTATCCCAAAAAACAATATCTGCTGGCTCCCAAATATGGGAATACACCGGAGTACATTGTAAAACAGTCTCAAATAAATCTTGCCAATATTGCTGTGCTTCTTCTCGTTTATCTTCCATACTCGTTTTATTTAACCACATTTTCTTTTCAGAATTAGCTAATTTGAGTGAAGATGTAGGAGCAACAAAATTAATTAAGACCGACCATCAGGACGTTTTTGGTATTCCGTTTCCTTCACGTGCAATTGATATTGATACGCCACAAGATTACTAAAAACTTCAAGGATATTGAAGAAAGAGGTACACAAGGGTAGGCATCCTGCCTACCCCAGAAGACCTATGTTATGAAGATGTGTACTTAATTTACTTGCAAAGTCTTGTAAATAATATGCAAATTATCATATCCCTGATTTATTGGAAAAATCGAGGATATGATGATTTGCATTTACATCCAACTTGGCAACAGAAGATCATTCCTGATTTAAAGAAAGTATTTCCCCATACTCAAATTATCGCTAATACTCACAGTCCTGAAGTTGTGACAACTGTGAAGCAAAATTAGGTATGGATATTAGAAGATTATTAAGTAAAACAATGTCGCGAACCTACTAAGGGGAGGAAAAGTTCAGATATTGTTAGAAATATTTTAGGGGTGAGTGAGTTAAGACCAGATACAGAAGAAACAAGAACACTCAGACGTCTTTTTGAAGCAATTGATAATGGTCAATTAGAGGAAGCAAAACGCCTACATCAAGAACTAAAACACTGGGAATCATTTGATCCAGATATGACTAGAGCGGATATGTAAATCCGTCGCTTAGAAGGGAGGAATGCAGTGTGAAAAATGTGCTTAAATCCCCAGAACCGGAGGAACCTAAGAATTATAAATTGCGATATTCTTCACAATTCAAACGATGGAAGGATTTAAAAAGGAATCGAATGATATTCAATGCTGTTCGGGAGTGGCTGATCAAAAAGGACTTTGTGCCTATTGTGAAATGTCTATTCACGAAAACAAGGGCTCTGTTGGGCATTTCATTCCTCGTAAACAATCAATAAAAGAAAATAATTATGATTGAGATTGGCAAAATATTTTGGCTATCTGTCTTCCACCAGGTGGTTTGGAAGATGATGATATGGAAACCTCAAAATTACCCCATGATTCACCATGCTGTGGTAAAAAAAAGGATGATTTTATCCCTGATAGTAAATTATTAAATCCTCTGATTTTACCAACATCAAGTTCATTTGAATTCAGTAGTAAGGATGGTGAAATTAGACCTGATGAAACCGCCTGTATAGCGGCAGGGATTCCTGTTGAAAATGTTCAGTTTACTATTGACAGCTTGCTCTCAATGTTCCACGATTGAAGGATCAAAGACTTGTTATGTTTGACGAAACCAATAAAGAACTTGATGATGAGACTTTTGATATAAATGATCTAGAAGAAAAAGTTGCAGCAGAATATTTTGATGATGGTACAGAGAATTGGCCTCGTTTTTTAACAACTCTTCGCTGGGTTTTAGGTGCAGGTGCTGAAGGACACCTTACCATCAACAATTTTTGGAAAGTTTTAGCTAATCATCCTCCGACTCTGCGACGTACTTGGGAAAACCTCAAGCAAATAATGGCAGATACTGGGGAAATAGATCCATTGATGCGGGAATTAATTTACATTGCTGTTAGTGTGACAAATAGCTGTGAATATTGCATTGCTTCACACTCAGCGGCGGCACGTAATAAGGGGATGACTGATCAAATGTTTGGTGAACTGATGGCTATTACTGGTGCTGCCAACATGATAAATAGGTTTGCTAACGGTTATAAAATTCCTGTTGATGAAATATTTAGGCAGTAGTAAATAAGTCAACATAATTCAATCTAAAACCCACACGAGTACCGCCGTGAATTCAAAATGCTTCTTTCAGAACAGCTATGCTAACAAAATTCAAAATGTATACGGCGTGAGCTTTTCAGAGATTTGGAATGGTTGGTTTATTTACACTGTACTGTACTAGATACCTAAATTTATTTGAATATTCGGAAATATGGGTATTACGTTTTTTTAGTTCAGTGTTGTTTATGATGTTGAGCTTTCAGTAAAATATATGGATGTGATCGCTCAAGGATGGATAATGGCAAAACAGGCTAAACCTATGTTTGGGATTGAATAGAATCTTTTGTGGGAAACTCCATTGGACGATGTACGCACTTCTTTGAACATCATCCTCCCAACTAGCTAAAAGCTGAGTTTTACCAAGGTTATCTACCCAATTTATTGGGAATACCTTCACAACCACCAGGAATAGTCCCTCTAGCTTCTTCTCCACACCAAGCGCAGCAGTATTGACGGGTGGATTCAGACATCCGTTGTGTGTTTCTAAAATCGGCATTTTCCACAACTGCGCCGGTGTGTTCCCCGGTTTCATAGTCGGGTGGGTTGTTGCGACTGCGGGGTGAGGCTTTTTCTAATGAACCATAAAAGAAACGCACTCCATTTAAATTGCTATTGTTGAGATCCGCATCATATAAGATAGTGCGGGATAGGTTGGCTTTAACTAAATCGCAACCGCTGAGATTAGCACGAACAAGATTAGCTCCGCTTAGATCAGTCCAGCGTAAATCAGTGTTCGACAGGTCTGCACCTGCTAACATTACACCTAAGTCAATGACGCGCACACCTTCTAAACGGTCTTCTGCGTAGCCACCGATACCGTCAAGAATGGCTCTACCTAAACGACGATCACGTTTTAATGGTGTGAGTAATTTTGAACCGGAGAGAAAACGGAGAATTTTGGCTTTACCACTACCATCTACACTACTAAAAATTGCGGCAGTTCGTCCTTCTGCGATCGCTCTTTCTTGTGGCCAGTCTTCTAATAATCCCTCTTCGTCCAGTACCAAGTCAGAAACACCTTGGAAATAAGAATCTATTGTTTGCTGTTGGGTAATAATATTTTGTTGTACTGTCAGCAGGTTTTGTTGAATAGTTAAGTCTTTAGAAATTACATATTGTCGCCAAGCTACGTAAACAGCGATGATAGCTATGGAAATTTGCCCTAAAGCGCCAAACCAATCTGCTAAAGTACCCGCAATGTCCCAGTTAATCTTGCTTCCCCAGCGCAGTAGTCCATTTTCAACACAACTAAACCTGAATAGGCCAAAAATTGCTACTAATAAGCCCGTCAAACCCACCAAAACCGTTCTTTCTTGGGCAGAAAACCATTCTTGAACGACATCTTGGAACCAAGGTAAAAGTATGGCCACAGATAACACCAAAGTTGTGAGAGTTCCCAAAATGCCCAGAAAGGAGTTATTAATAGCAATACCAATAAAAGTGAGTGCGATCACTAGTAGAGTAAATAATAATGCTCTAGGCTTGACAGCAAGTTTATGATGAGAAATGTCTTTAAAACCAGATGTCGCTTGTTTTAGAGCATTTGTATGTTGGGGAGATTGTAAAGAAGAAATGGCTGATAAAGCTTGTTGTGCGGCTAAACCTTCTGAAGTTATTCGATTTTCACTTGCATCAAAATCATCTGGCTGCAAGTCTTTATCTATATTCGTTTCTGGCTTTGGTGGATGAGAAGAATTCGATTCAATCATCATGCTTTCTATTTTTCAATACTTGATATAATTTTAGATTTTAGATTTTAGATTTGTAAAAATTCAAAATACAGAATCTAGAGTAACCTTTTACTCCTGAATCTTTCTAAGATTTAAACTTTTATCAACAAGTCAGGAGTAAGTTGCACGCTGCTGCTAACTATTGACTCCTGACAAATTCTTCGTAAATTTATTTTTTATGGACAAGGAAACAAGAATTTTTTAAGCTAGTCCCACTAATTTGGCACTTAGTTCCCACAGACGCTCGGCTTTATCATCATCACTGGCTTCGTTGGAAACTTTTTGCACGAAGGACTTACCATTTTTTTTCTGTCTATTTCCCCAACTCCAATACATACCAGATTGATTGTATGCAGGATCAGCAACTACTTCTGCTACTCTCTTACCAGCTTCCTCTTCTGATACAAACCCACCAGTGATGTACTTCTGGAAGATGGGGAAGAGTTTTTGGAATAGTGGATAATGGTCACGGAATAAGGCTGTTGTTGCTACACACCCCGGATAAAGAGAACTAAAGGTGATACCTGTTGACTCATGATAGCGTCGATGCAGTTCTCGCATGGTCAACACATTACAAACTTTGCTATCTTTATAAGCTTTTACTGGTTCAAATTTCTTACCATCAATCATGGTGTAAGGCGCTTTGAATCCTGCTTCAAAACCCTTCAAATCTCCCAAATCTGGACGGGGGGGAATTTTTCCTCCCAACTCATTGGGGTTGTGTGTCACTGTTCCCAAAATCACGAGTCTGGGTTCTGAAGCGGATGATCTTTTCAAATCCTCTAACATCAAATTACACAAAAGGAAATGGCCAAGGTGATTTGTAGCCACGCTTAACTCATATCCGTCTGGACTCCACAAAGGTTCTTTTATTAAAGGCATATAGATGGCAGCGTTGCAAACCAAAGCATCTAATGACCTCCCAGTGGCTCGAAAGTCCTTCACAAATTGTCGAACACTGTCTAAAGAGGCTAAGTCAAGATGAATGATTGTGTAGCTGCCCTGTTGTATTCCCACAGATTGGGCTGCTTCTTCTGCTTTTGAGAGATTACGACAGGCCATGACTACCTGCCATTGACCAGTTTGGGCTAGAGCTTTTGCGGCTTGCAAACCGACACCTGAAGATGTACCTGTAATCACAACCGTTGACTGCCGATTTTGTTCCATCTCTGTTAAGACTGTATTTGAATGTGGTTTAGCTTTGATCAGAAAATAGGCTGAATACCCAGTAATCAAACCCTAAAAACTCAAAAACTTTTGAGGGTTAAATATCTTTTAAAGCTGGTATTTAGCTTGTTTCCTGCAGGGTAAGCCAGTTGAGGGCTAAAGCTCTCAGAGATTTTATGGTATCATGAATTGAATCACCCAAAGCGTGTGAAAACCCAGACAGATGGATAGAAAAACTAAATAGTCAAGGCATATTGGGGTTAGATTTCAACGTACTGTACCAGTGACTAATCACTGTTCTCTCATCAAATTTCTGCTTATTATCAATCAACTGGGTTAGGAAAGTGGATTAAATAGGGTGTAAGAGTGCCAATAATATCTATACCCTAGAAGGGTAGATGGAGAACTGGTA
>CAKZGI010000401.1 GCA_936914905.1 uncultured Trichormus sp.
CTAGGGTATAGATATTATTGGCACTCTTACACCTTATTTAATCCACTTTCCTTAGGAAATTATCAAATTTATACTCCCGGAATAAAATTAGGAATTAAACCCACTATCAGACTAGATCAAGATAATGAACCCCAACCCGATGGAGTTTTATTAATTGAGGTAGCTTTGGGGAGAAACTCGCGGATAACTGATGATGATTATATTGAAGGCGCACCGGAATTAGTAGCAGAAATTGCTGCCAGCAGTGCAACTTATGATTTATATGATAAGAAAAAAGGCTATAAGCGCAACCGCATTCAAGAATATATTGTTTGGCAGAGTTTAGAAAATAAATTAGACTGGTTTCAGTTACATGAAAGTGAATATATATCACTACAAACTGATGTCGATGGAATTATTAGAAATCAAGTTATACCAGGTTTATGCTTATCTATAACATCATTATTAGCAGGAGATATGGTTAAGGTCTTAGAAGTATTGCAAGCAGGATTAAATTCACCAGAACAAGGATTAATTGTCCAGTGTTTATCATGCTAATACTAGAATTAAAGATTGATATATTTCAACTTTGATATCCTTTGTAGTCAAATTTATCCTACTTATTAAGTGTAAAACTTCAATACCTACAACCTGATTCTATTCATTAACATCAATAACAATTCCCGGATAAACTTCTTCAGATTCAATAATTTTTGACTCATCGAGACGCAGTCAAATCATAAGGAAAGTTGTCTGTATTTTTCACTTTATAATCCGAGATTACAGTAATTTAACAGTCAAAATTAAATCACTCTGGTAATTTCTCTAAAATCTCCCTAGTAATATTCGCCCGATATTCATCCTTATATTCAACATATATCTCTAACGCTTTCTGCCAATTATCTCTTGCTGCTGTATAGTCTTTTTGTGCTGTTGCTAGTGTTCCTAAAGCATAGTAGGTTAAGGCTTGAGAATATCTATCTCCATATTCGATATTCGATTTTAATATCCAAAGCTTGTTTATAAGTAGGTGGTCGTAATTAAATATAAAAGTTATAGAGGGTATGACAGCTCGTAGTCAAACTTGTGATACATAGTGGAACGTTTTATATTTAATTGCACCTAGCTACTTATAACAAATGACCACTGACCACTGATGACCACTGACAACGCACAAAAAAATTGCCCCCTGAATTCAGGAGGCGTACAGCTAAAAGTGATATGTATTTATTCCGGACAAGCAGGTGCTTGTCTACACTTTTAGCTGGCAACGTATTCTTTAACATTGGCGCGACGGCGACGTAAATGAGCAAGAGCTTGATGCTCCAGTTGACGGACTCGCTCACGGCTGAGGTTTAAGCGTTCACCAACTTTCGCTAAGGACATTTCATTACCATCTTCTAATCCAAAGCGCAATGCTAAAACTTCACGCTGTTGGGGTGTTAGTTCTGCTAACAGGTTATTCAGGTCTTGGCGCAAGAATTCCTGAGTTGTGTAATACTCTGGTGATGGCCCTTCATCTTCCAGCATTTCTTGGAGTTCGGTATCTTGGTTATCACCAACTCGCACATCTAAAGATACTGGTTGACGTGCCATGTTGAGATATTCACGAATCTGAGCAGGTTCTAATTCTAGTTCTTTGGCGATTTCTGTAGGTGAAGGAGACCTTCCCAACTTTTGTGCCAACTCACGTTGCACTTTTTTAATTTTGTTCAGCTTTTCGGTAATATGGATGGGTAAGCGGATGGTTCGACCTTGTTGGGCGATCGCTCTCGTAATCGCTTGACGAATCCACCAGTAAGCATAGGTCGAGAACTTATAACCCCGCATGGGATCAAATTTCTCCACACCTCTTTCTAATCCCAAAGTTCCTTCCTGGATTAAATCCAGAAATTCCATGTTCCGCTTTTGATACTTTTTAGCAATAGCTACAACCAAGCGCAAATTCGCTTCAATCATTTTTTGCTTGGCTCGCTTACCTTGTGCTACCGTCTGCTTAACTTCAGTTTCCGATTGGTTAACATGGGCAGCCCATTCTGGTAAACTAGGTTCATGGTCTAGTTTTTTTGCCAAAACTTCTTTAGCATCGAGCAGGGTCATCATTTGCTGCACTTGCTTCCCATACACAATCTCTTGTTCACGGGTTAGCAGTGGTACACGACCAATTTCTCGCAGATAGGTTCGCACCATATCAGCCGTGAATTTGGTATTCAGGTTTTCAGTTTGCGTGTTAACAGTAGGCATTGGCGCGTTATCCTCTACTCCCTAAACACAAGGAATATTTTCTTCTCACCTAGAGTGAATTGAGAAGGGTGGCATAAACATCACTCGACAGAGGTGAGCTACTATAAGCAATTAATTTATATAGCTGTTGTCAAGACGGTATTAGCCTAGGATGAGTTTCCCTACCCTTCCTCAATTTTGGAAAATCTTAGAAGCACACTGGTTTGTTTTCAAGAATTCTTTTTTCCTTCAGTCGCTGTCAGGGACTGTAAAACACGAAGTCAGTATGAGTATTACTTTTCAATGGTACGGCAAGTTTGGCAGATAGTAAAGAGAAGCAGATAAATCTTTCTATTATAAACCAAAGTGTGCTGTCTGTTAAAGATGATTTTGAACTTCCTTAAAAACGCTTACTATTTTTATAGTGACGTGAAAAACCCCTCTTCTGTTACTTACAAGTAGCCGGATAACCGAACTTGTGAGGCTTCCCTGATGGAGGGATGTTACGAAATGGTAATTTTTCAGTTATAAGGAGTTCAGTAGGAAGAATTAATTTTTCCCGTACACCCTTACACCCCTACACCCTGGGAATTACTAAAAACCTAAGTCGGCTTTGGCTAGTTCTGCGGCTGCAAAAACTTCAGCATCTGACTTTTCTTCCCAAACTTGGTCGCCAATTTCCCTATAAAAAGCTGAATCATAAGGACGGGTACGCACAACCACTGGCATAGGAACAGCATGACCTAAAATTAACGCTTGTTGCTTGGAATCTAACTTAGCCAAGACTGAACGCAAAGCTCCTGCACCAGATACACCTGTAAAAATTGCATCAATATCTTTTTCGTCGTTAAGCAAAGCAGTGATGCGAGTACCAATTTGGGACATAACTTCATTATCTATCCCGGACGGGCGTTGATCAACTACCAAAAGTGTTACGAAATATTTCCGCAGTTCTCTAGCTATAGTTCCAAAAATTGTACTTTGTACCAGGGCTGGGTCAAGAAAGCGGTGTGCTTCCTCAATTGTAATCATTAATGGCGTTGGCCGATCTAGAGGATTTTTACTTTGCAGAAACCTATCTGCTCTTTTGACATAATGCTCATGAATGCGTCGGGTGATCATATTTGTTACCAACATATAAGATAGCATATTTGATTGGGAACCAAATTCCACAACCACATTTTTGCCTGCTTCTAAAGATTGTAAAATTTTATTAATATAGTTTAGGGGACTCACCGCCCGCATATATTTCAGCCTATCTAAACGTAGTAGCTTGCGTTGTAAAGAACTAATTGAACCTGGATGTCCTGGCTTGTCATCGCAAAAAATCTTAATATCCTCACCTGTCATATTGAACAATTGTGTAATCCAATATTTTCCCAATTCATTGCAGAGGATATTGGCATTATCTAATGCTGCATCTGAAAGTCCTAATTCTCTACCACATAATTTAATATCTTCAACTTCAATTTGTTCATAGCTAAGATAGATTTCTTGAGCATCTCTTACTCCCCTACGCTTTGTTGATTCGGGGTCAAGGGTGTATACTTCGACTTGACCAGGAAATAATTGTTTTAAACCTTTGACGGTGTTAACTTCTTTACCTTCTGCGACTGCTTCCCAGCCATATTCTGAGTGTATATCAAATATCAAGTTAACAGCCGCACTTTTGCGAATTACACCAGCTAAAAGTAAGCGAGTCAGGAAAGATTTCCCAGTTCCAGATTTACCGAAAACGCCATTACTCCGTTCCACAAACCGATTTAAATCAATACAAATCGGCACATCCATATCTAAGGGTTTACCGATAGAGAAGTTTTTCCTGTGGGGGTCATCTTCCCACCCAAATACTTTGCGGAAATCTTCTTCACTGGCTTCATAAACTTGGCTAAAGTGACTAGGAATGGTTTTTACAGGTAGCAATTCCATCGTCGTGCTGGTTTGGGGTTTAAATGATGCTAAACTATTAGCAGATGGAATAAAGGGATTGAGTGATTTACCGTTGGTGCAGGAGAAAGATTCATTGGATTCTTGGGTAAACATCAACATTGGTGAGAGGTTGATCATTCCATAGGTACCACTTCCGGCCAAAACTTCTCGCAAAAATGTATCTTCCCAACCAGGAGGGCTAGCAATAATTCGCGCATTTGCAGCACCTAATGATACATCTGTCAGCATACAGAAAAAGCACGATCGCACCCCTTGTACCACCAGGAATTTACCCACCCGCATATCTTCTACAGAAATATCCGGGTGTAATCTAACTTCTAAACCCCCAGTTAGAGAACCTTCGATGACTGAACCTAATGGTTGTACTGCATTCATTGTATTTGTCATTAGTCATTGGTGATTGGTGATTGGTAATTGGTGATTGGTAATTGGTAATTGGTAATTGGTAATTGGTAATTGGAATTAATTGGTGATTGGTAATTGGTAATTGGAATTAATTGGTTATAATTCTTTCCTGTTACCTGTCACCTATCACCTGTCACCTGTCACCTGTTACGTAATTACTTAATCAATGTGAATTGAAGTTGGTGCACTTCCAGCAGGAGGTTTACCTGATAAGGGTTTCCTAAATTGGGCGTAGAGGCGATCACGCCAGGTGAAAAATGGTTCATAATCAGGATTATCTGCTAAAATAGGCAAGCCTTTACCTCTGAGAGACTCTGGTAAATCTAAATAAGGCCCTTGTGGAAATTTCAATAATATCGACAATCCCGCCACTGTTAAATCAGCTATAGTTGGTTCATCTCCCAACAGATAAGGACTATCTGATAATAATTCCGTGAGGATTTCTAAATCTTGTCTTAAACTAGCGATTGCAGAATTAATTACATCAGGACTAAAACCAACTCCCAAACCCAACACATTCAAAAAATCAGTAGGGACACCTTCAACCATACTTTTGAGTATATCTGGTGTTGAAAGAGGTAATAAAGACTTGCGGAAATTTTGATCTTGACTAATTGCCGCAAATAGAGCTTTTCTAGCCTTAACACCTATTGACTCATCCGCCCAATCTTCCATCAATAAAGCCGCAGCACGTTTTTTTGGATCCTTTGGTAACAGAGGGTTATCTGGATATTCTGAGTCTAAATACTTAGCTATTTCTGTAGAGTCTACAATATATCTATGGCCATCCTTTAACACTGGAACTTGTTTTTGACCAGTCAAATGAAACAATTCAACTTGTCCAATCCCCGGTGTAACTGCAATTTTACGATACTCCAGACCTTTATAATCAAGGATTAGACGCACCTTCTCTGAATATTGAGATAGTTCCCACTGATATAATTCCAGCATCTTCTATTCCTTGTAACTAACTTACTGATTGATTTTACAATTTTATCTTTAGTTTACGATCTCTTTGATAGAAATTGCTAAATAATGGACAAGTGTATTATTAAGTAGGGACGAAAGATCAAAAATCAGGGAAATGCCATTTTTGCAACTTAAAAGCATAACATCTGCTGATAATAACTATTCCCATGGACATGATATCACCCGGTTACGTCCTTCATGTTTCGCTTGATAAAGCGCCTGGTCGGCCCGTCGAAGAATACTATCAATATTTTTATCTCCCGTCCTATAACTAGAAACACCAATACTGATTGTGATTGATACTTTTTGTTCTTCAAAAGTAATATATTGATTTTTAATATTTTCTCTGATACATTCAGCCACTATCATGGCTTCATCCATATCTGTTTCTGGCAATAACGCAACAAACTCTTCACCACCAAACCTACCAAAACAATCTGTACTCTGCAAATGATAGAGAACTGTTTTAGTCATAAATATAATTACATCATCCCCTATACTATGCCCATAAGTATCATTAATCTTCTTAAAATGGTCAATATCTATTAAGAGTACAGCAAAAGAAAAATTATATAGCTGACTGCGCTTTATTTCTTGCTCCGCTATCATCAGAAGATAACGACGATTCCACACTCCAGTTAAGGGGTCAGTATTGGCTAGAGTTTCTAATTGTTTGACTAATTCTACTTGTTCCTGCAATAAATTTCTCAATTTTTGCCGTGAATATTTTAACTCCAAGTGCATTCTCACACGAGCCAAAAGTTCCGCACTATGAAACGGTTTAGCGACATAATCAACCGCTCCCTTTTGAAAAGCTTGAAGTAAATGCTCTTGCTCCTGACTAGCAGATATAAATATAATTGGAATTTCTGACAACTCTGGATTAGCTTGAATTTTTTCACATACTTCCAAACCATCCATTTCTGGCATCATTAAGTCTAATAAAATTAAATCTGGACGAGCAGATTTCACTCGTCTCAAAGCTTGATAACCATCATAAGCAAAGCTACATTCATAGCCTACCTTATCTAAAATTTTGGCAACGATTTGGAGATTTAATTTTACATCATCTACAACTAAAATTAAGCAATCTTCAGGTTTAAATAGTGCCATATAACAATCCTATATTGGTTATTAACAAATGAGTTATTATCATTAAATTTTTAACAGTTCACCTTAATTGTTTTTTCGGACGATTGATATATTTAGTCAGTAACAGCAGCAAAACAACATCTCTGGAAACATCTAGAAAATAAATTATACAATCTTATCGTATTTTTAAAAGTCCACTATTTCTAAGTATTAGGTAAATAATAACATCTTGAAAACATGGCGGAAAACCCTACTATCTAAATGCCAACACTCGCTTTCATGGATTTGTTACACTAATGTCACCAGGATTTCTTCTGTCAGATATCTGAATCACGCCAGTAGACGAGGCTATTCATGCTTACAAATACCTTATTTCTCTCAAACCAACTCCCCAGCCTACAATATTCATCAACCAGAGAACGATTTGATGAAACTTGGGAAGCACCTCTGGCAACCCTTTTGGGAGTGGGACGTGCCGCAGGTGCGGACTTTATCGAATTATTTTTAGAACGTCGTAACTACATTAGCTGCTTGGCAGAAGACGACATCATCACCAGTATTTCACCTAGTTTAGCCACAGGTGCAGGAGTGAGAGTATTTCGCGGCAAGGCTGACTGTTACGTTAGCACCAATAACCTGACATTTGCCGGTTTAAAAGCAGCTTTAGAAAAGGGTCTTTCCATCCTGGGATTACAACTGCCAGAACCGAGTGCTTTAATACCCGAAATTAACCTAGAATTACTTAGAGACTACGCTACCAAACGTGGTAAAGACGGCTGGCTACCTCTGTGCAGTTCTATCCGCGAAATGGGAGAAATCCTCCTTGACGGTACTGCCCAACTTAATAAAAAAGCCACTCACATCCAATCTCGCCGTGCTACCTATTTCCGTGACTGGCAAGAAGTCTTAGTTGCTGCCAGTGATGGCACATTTGCCCGTGATATCCGCCTCACCCAGTCCGTCGGCTTTAATATTCTTTGCGCTGACGGTGCCAACCGCGCCTCCATCGGTGAACGTGCAGGTAACACCAGTGATGCTAACTTCCTGAGAACTTGGGATTATCAACAAGCATCCGAACAAATCGCCGAATCCGCAGGTAAAATGCTTTATGCAGATTATGTAGAATCAGGAACTTACCCCATTATTATGGCCAATCATTTTGGTGGTGTCATTTTCCATGAAGCCTGCGGACACCTATTAGAGACTACCCAAATTGAACGCCAAACCACACCATTTGCTGATAAAAAAGGCCAAAAAATCGCCCATGAAAGTTTAACAGCATGGGATGAAGGACGTGCTGATAACGCCTTCGGCACAATTGATATGGATGACGAAGGAATGCCCGCCCAAAGAACATTATTAATTGAAAAAGGCATTCTCAAAAACTTCCTGGCTGACAGAACAGGTTCAGTCCGCACAGGACATCCTAGAACAGGCAGTGGTCGCCGTCAAAATTACACATTTGCAGCTGCCAGTCGGATGCGAAATACTTATATTGATACAGGCAACTACAGCAACGAAGACTTATTTGCCTCCGTTGATAAAGGTATTTATTGCAAAAAAATGGGTGGTGGTAGTGTCGGCGCAACAGGTCAATTTAACTTTAGCGTTGACGAAGCTTACTTAATAGAAAATGGCAAACTTACCAAACCACTAAAAGGCGCTACTCTCATTGGTGAAGCCAAGGAAATCATGAACAAAATTTCCATGTGTTCCCAAGATTTAGAATTAGCTCCCGGTTTTTGTGGTTCAGTCAGCGGCAGCATTTACACTACCGTTGGACAACCTCACATTAAGGTTGATTCCATTACTGTTGGTGGACGATAAAAACAACAAATGAAAATCATCAGATGCACAGAGATAAACCATCCGTATAATCTGCGTTTATCTGCGTTCATCTTCGGTCGAAAATCACAAATTAATTCAATCATGTCTAAAATCCAAGAAATTGCAACTTACGCCCAACAAAATGCCGCCAAACTAGGCATTCAAAAATTTGATATTTACGGTTCAACAGTAGACGATACCAGCGTTCAAGTTGACCAAGGAGAACCCAAACAAGTAAAAGCTTCAAATCGTTCCGGTGTCACAGTTCGGGTTTGGAACGAAGAAAATACAATGGGTGTCACCAGTACTACAGATGTAGATCCCAAAGGATTAGAATTAGCCTTACAAACTGCTTATGAAGCGAGTTTTTTTGGTGTAAAAGAAAACGTCCCTGATTTTAGTGCAGAAGCGACCATTCCCATCGATAAAACCACCAAAAATAAAGCACCACAAGCACCTGTTTCAGAACTAATTGAAAGATTATTAGTAGCAGAGAAAGAACTATTAGCGGCTCATCCTGCAATTAAAGGAGTGCCTTATAATGGTTTGGCACAAAGAGATATCGACCGCTTTTATCTCAACAGTGAAGGTGCTTTAAGAACAGAGTCTCATTCCTTAGCTTCCGTTTATCTTTATAGCAAAACTGAAGAAGAAGGTAAAAAACCCCGCAGTGCTGGTGCTTATCGAATTAAAGAAAATTTAGCTGATTTAGATATTGCAGGTTGTGTAAAAGAAACTGCTGATAAAACTATCAGCCACTTGAATTATGAAAAAATCAAAACTGGTAAATATCCAGTAGTTTTCTCTGCTGAAGCTTTCTTGAGTTTGTTGGGTGCATTTTCTAACTTATTTAATGCCCAAAGTATCCTTGACAATCAAAGTTTATCAAAGGCTGATGATATAGGTAAAGAAATTGCTTCAGCCTTACTTTCAGTTTATGATGATGCCCTACATCCCGCTAATATCGGTGCAGAAAGTTTTGATGGTGAAGGTACTCCTACCCGTCAGGTAAAGTTAATAGAAAAAGGTGTCTTAACCAGCTTTCTCCATAGTGCGGGAACAGCTAAAAGGTTAAATGCCCAACCTACAGGTAATGCAAGTATTGGTGCTAAGGTGAGCGTGGGTCCCAACTTTTATCATGTTTTTGCCGCAGGTACACCTGATAGCCTGCATGGCATACCCATGCAAGAATTAAGCTTAGAAACTGCGGAAAATGTGATTTTAATTGATGATTTACAAGCTCTCCATGCTGGTGTTAAGGCTTTGCAAGGTTCGTTTTCTTTGCCTTTTGATGGTTGGTTAGTTAACAAAGGTGAGAAAATTAGTATCGAGTCAGCAACAGTAGCTGGTGATTTCTTGGAAGTCTTGAAATCAATTGTTTATGTAGAGAAAGAAGCAGAATTAACACCAGGAGGAGTTTGTCCCAGAGTTTGGGTGAGTGAACTCTCTATTACTGGAGAGTAAAGATAAGCTTCCGGTGGGCAATGCCCACCAATCACCAATCACCAATCACCAATCACCAATCACCAATCACCAATTACCAATTTAATAGTTAATTGTGCCATCAGGCATTACTGCTTCACTCAAATTAGTATCCATCAAATTTGCACTACTAATTTCTGCTCTGATCAAGTTTGCCTGAGTTAAATTAGCGTCAATTAAGTTAGTTCTGGCAAGATAGGGACCTACTAAATCTGCTTTTGTAAGGTTAGCCTCGCGCAGGTTAGCCTGACTTAAATCTGCTCTACTTAATCTAGCAAAACTCAGATTTGCTCGACTCATATTGGCTCTAGTCAGTTTAGTATCTGCCATAATTGCACCTTGCAAGTTAGCACATATAAGTTCAGCTTCCGTCAAGTTTGATCTTTCCAACCTAGCATTCATTAAATTAGCAGCATTAAGAATAGCACCACCTAAATTAATATCGCTTAAAGACGTATTATATAAAATTGCTCCACTCAGATTAGTACCATGCAAATCAGCACCCCGCAAGCTTGACTCACCTAAGTTAGCACTACTTAGATCAACTTTAGATAAGTCTACACCAGTTAAATCAGCACCCAGCAAGTCAGCTTTATGGAGTTTAGTACCCCGGAGAATGGCACAGTAAATTCTCTTTTCTTCCCGTAGGCTAGCACCACGCAAGCACGCACCTGTGATATTAGCACTGCTTAAATCGATACCACGCAAATCCGCATTCATTAAGTTAGCATCTAGCATATCTGCTAATGTTAAATTGGCATTACGCTGAGTAGGTTGGTTTAAGCCACAGTCCAACCCAACAAAAGCATTGATAATGTTGGGTTTATTTGCGTTAACTCAATCTACTTTTTTCTGGTCTGAATCGTATTAAATTAAGCCCTACCGCTACCAATAAAATACAACAATGCCATTCTCACAGCGACACCACTCGTTACTTGAGATTGAATTAAGCTAAATTCAGGATCATCCATTAAATCAGAACTAATTTCTACACCTCTATTTACTGGTCCTGGGTGTAAAACTTTAACCTTGGGTTTACAAAGTTTTAATTTGTTGCTGGTAATGCCGAATAGTTGATGGTATTCTCTTACACTGGGTAATAAATGCGCTGTCATTCGTTCTTTTTGTAAACGCAATGTCATCACAAAATCGGCGTTTTCTAAGGCTGGTTCTAGTCCCCAATGTGTAAATAAACGCTGAGAATTTTCTGTGGATCCTAAATATTCAGCAAAGAATTTAGGTAGTAATGTGGGAGGTGCGGCTAGATGAACTTCTGCACCACTAGCGATTAAACTCCAAATATTAGAACGGGCTACGCGAGAATGGAGAATATCTCCAACAATGGCTATTTTTTTGCCTTCTAATAATTCAGTTCTGGGTTGTGCCGGATCAATTAATCTACAAATTGTAAATAAATCAAGTAATCCTTGGGATGGATGTTCATGTTGTCCATCACCTGCGTTGAGGACGCTAACTTTTACACCTAAACGATCCATTTCTTGGGCGATCACATGGGGTACTCCTGCTTCTTTATGGCGAATTACCATAATATCTGTTCCCATTGCTAAATAGGTCTTTGCTGTATCCAGAATGGTTTCTCCCTTGGTCATGGAAGATGTAGCAGCAGCGAAATTTAGGGTATCTGCACTTAAGCGTTTAGCGGCTATTTCAAAACTACTGCGGGTACGAGTTGAAGGTTCAAAAAATAAGTTTGCTACCACCTGTCCCTGTAGAGTTGGTACTTTTTTGGTTCGGCGTGATAATACTTCTTGAAATGAAGCAGCAGTCTGTAAAACTGCGTTATATTCGCTGGTTGTGAAGTCAGCTAGGGAAAGAATATGATGACGAGTCCAGGTAGTAGTAGACATAAAGACTTTGAATTTGAGATTGCCGATTTTATGTAATTGTGAATCAGTAATAAGGAGAAATTCATAATTGCTAATCAGCAATTACTCACCTATTAAGCTTGGAGGTGGAATACCTTTAAAGCAATGGAAATCATGCTGAGGAAGGTTAAAAAGCCGATGGTATCTAACATTGTTGTCACTAATGGACCACTTACCAATGCAGGATCTAGCTTTAACCTTTTCAGACCCATTGGTAATAAAGTTCCCAGGGTAACGGCAACCATTGTATTAGTTGCCATCACTGTTCCTGCAATTAATGCTACCCACCGTTCTTGGGGTTTAGCCCAAATTAAGGAAAGTAGCATCATAGTTATACATAACGCAATAGCTGTACCTAATCCGGCTAAAAGTTCTTTGCGGAGGATTTTTAAAGTATCTTCGGGTGTGACTTCACCTACACCTAAACTGCGAATAGTCACGGTTAAGGCTTGAATACCTACAGTTCCACCTGTGTTAGAAAATATGGGCATAATTACGGCTAGAACTGGTACAGCAGCAATTACTTGTTGAAAAGGTGCGATCGCACTAGCAGCACCAATATATAATCCCATAATCGCTAACAACCAAGGTAAGCGTTTGCGAATTGTTATTAAAGGAGGAGATAAAGCTTCTTCATCACCACTTACACCTGCCAATTTTTGAATATCTTCTGTAGCTTCTTCTTCTAAAATGTCAATGACATCATCAATGGTAATAATTCCCACTAATCGATCTTCTCTGTCAACTACAGGAATCGCAATTAAATCATAACGTTGCATAATTCTGGCAACCTCTTCCTGTGAGGTTTCTGTTCTCACTTTGACAACGTGGGAACTAGCAATATCTTTAATTAAAACATCGGGAAAAGTAAATAATAGCTGTCGTAAAGAAACAACACTAACTAAAGTGCGATTATCATCTGTAACATACGCATAGTAAATTGTTTCCTTATCTTCATCTTGCAAGCGGATTTTACTTAAAGCTTCACCAACAGTTAATCCCCGTCGCAACCGGACATATTCAGTCGTCATTACCCTCCCAGCAGTCCCTTCAGGATAACCGAGAATCGTCGCAGTAGCTTGTCTTTGTTCGTTACTAAGTTGTTGTAATAGCCGTTTGACTACCCCTGCTGGTAGTTCATCAAACAATTCTGCCCTTTCATCAGGACTCATTTCCTCCACAAGTTGCACCACCTGGACATCGTGGAGAGAGTGAATCAATTCTTCCTGTATTTCTGTGGGTAAATACTCAAAGACATCTATGGCCTGAGTTTTATTCAGTACCCGAAATGCGATCGCCCTTTGTTTTTCAGGCAATTCCGAAATATACTCTCCTACATCTACTGGTTGCAAACTATTTAAATCACATTTCAATTGATTTAAGTCGGCAATATCCAACAAATTACGAACATCTTGTGTGAGCATAATAAACATCTCCTAATGTCTCCCCCACGCTGGGAGACAATCTCGCCTAAGCGTTGAGGAGGATACTACTGCCATCTGGTGGACTTTTGTCCATAAAATCTTAAAAACTCAATATTGATATTTAATCAAAGCGTTGCTAACCTACAATCGTAACCCGGAATGGGCTGATAGGATAGAACCCTAATATTAATCTATTGTTGGTAACAATTCATACTGGCATACATTCGCCTGGATGTGTGTTCATGGTACATGATTTTACTACTGTAAAACTCTGGTCAAGTCAATCAACCTAAAAAGTTCCTTTGGAATAAAAATATTAAATTATACAAAATTTTATATTAAAAATTATCCTTTTTTTCCATAAAATTCATCTTAAGTAGTTTAATATACGATTTCCAACTGGTTAAGAAATATTTATCTATCTAATGGAGGAATCAACATAGATACAATAAATACTAAATAATTAAATATTCCGATCACCTGACGAACTTTAATACTAAAATCCCTCGTTTATATCTGAAAGCGATGGATTTTTTTATCTAATTAAACCAACATATTATAACAGATAAAAATTTATCTGTCTAAAGGAGGACTGGAGAAATAGCTAATCAATATTAAATATTCAATAGCCCGATTACCCTACCGGACTTTAGCTCCAAACCTCTTCTTGTTATTAACCGTTCAAGAGGAGGCTTTATTAGATCAGTTATCAGTTATCTAATTTTTTATCTAAGGATTACAATAGTTACATAGTCCAGGATCTGCAAACTTTTTACCTTCAGGATATAACTTTTTTTTCCTAAAATTACATTTTCGACATTGATAAATTACCGTCATACTCAAGAAAGTAGGTTGATGACAAATTTCACAGGGTAAACCTTTGATTTTTTCAGCTATACTAAACCCAGGTGTATAACATTGAGGACAATAACTATTAATTTTATTTAGCAAATCTTGGGTAGCTTTTTCGATATTTCTCATCCGCGTCGGATTATAAAGCGCCCGCATATCTGTTTCTATATGCACCTTTCCATCTAGTGAATTCTTTAAAGCAAAATTGACAGATTCTTGTAATCCTTCTTTTGTCGTGATACCTTTAATAATTCCCGGATTGTCAGGATTTGATTTCTCGAACCAAATAACTAAACCATGTTCAGGAAAACCAACTTTGACAGAAAATTCTTCTGCTGCTTGTAAATTATTGACAACCTGATGATTAAAGTTTGTATCAGTTGAAAATACCTCACCAATAATTTCTAAGTCATTTTTGTGATCTAAAAAAACAATAATTTCTCTATTAGCATAAATATAAGGAAAACTGGGATGAGGAGCAAAACTACCTTCACTAGCTATAGCTATAGTTTCTCCTGTTATTTCTAAAGCTTTTTCAGCTTTTAGTTTCGCAGTAGCAATTTGTGTATATGGACGTTTTATTTCTCTAGTAAATGTACCGAAAGCATCGGTGTTAAAGTTTTGCGGAACTATGACTTGTATTCCTAACTCTTGCTGTAATAATGGGGCAATTACTTTTTCTTTGTGGTGCATGGTTACAAGAACAGCCACACGGTTCTTAAATAATTGCTTCGTCATTGCAGTTGAGACTCCCTGATAATAGCAATATGCTTGGTTTTCAAAGAATTATAGGTTGAGTTAAGCGATAGCACAACCCAACCAAATTAGTAAGGATTCAGGTCAAAGTTAGAGGGGTTAAAGAAGGTGTCTGCAAAGCAGAGTTAACCATCCCTTTGATAGGT
>CAKZGI010000402.1 GCA_936914905.1 uncultured Trichormus sp.
AATGGAATTACACCCCTAAACCAGAGTTACAGGTTATTTAATCCACTATCCTTAGGAAAAACCACTGTTGGTCAAGCACTTGCAGACAAAACGGGGTGGGAGTTTCATGATGCAGACTCATTTCATTAAGTAGAGGCCAAGGAAAAAATGAGCCGGGGAGAACTATTGACTGATGCTGATCGCACACCTTCGTTACAGACGATGGGAGAAGTGATCGCCCAATGGCTAAAAGCAGATAAAAATACCATTCTTGCTCGTTACGCACTCAAAACCAACTATCGCCACATTCTCAGCCTCGATTATCCACGGATAAAGTTAGTTTACCTCAGAGGTAGCTATGAGTTGATTGATCAGAGATTGCGCGATCACATTGGTCATTTTATGAACCGCGATCTTTTACAAAGTCAGTTCGATACTCTAGAAGAACCAACAACTGCAGAAGCTATATATATTGAGATATTTCACAGAATTTAGAGGCGAGCATTCAGGAGATAAAAAATTACCTGTAGCTGTTGATATTATTACCAACCTCTATAGTTCTTCCAACTTCGGATGCAGCAACTTTTGTATTCACACTCAATCTAAAAAAATGATTCAATCTTGATGCATCAACCCAACTAGGCATAGTTGCTTGACGTTTCTGCACAAATATTTTTTGAAAGTTGGGTTAAGCCTGACCTAAATAGGAATCCTGCGTAGGAACAACACAACGTTGACAAGGGTTAACTCCCAAAAACTGCACATATCCCACTACAAAAGATACAGTTTCACCGCTGCCAGTATACAGCCTATCTTCCCAAAACGCTGGTACACCATCAATCTCAATATTGGCACGCATCCGACGCCCCATTTCATCTACACTCATATCAGGAAACTAAGAAGCTGCTTCCGTCAAAGTTGCGGTGCTAATCACCGTTGGACCTGGTGAATCTGTATCATCAGGAAAACCCATATTGGTGTTTTGCATTAATTTGACACCAAACCCGAAAAAATCACTTAAAACTGCTTATATCGGTGTAAGTTCTTCATGGAGATGGAAAACCCGTGGTGATTGACCACCAGGGAATTGGAGATGAATCACTCTTTCTTGTAAAGAAAATTCTGAGCGCAATAGATGAATTTTGGCATCGCGTTTACTATTGACAAACTTGGCTTGTGCATCGATAATTGCAAATTCTCGGTCATAACTAAGTGCGCCACCAGGTAGAATTGTCGCCTTTTCTACTTCCATAGTATCCAATGACTTAATCGGATACAACAGTATCTTAGCTAGATTAGGCATTGAAATAATTCGTAATTCGTAATAGTACTTCCTACTCCCGTCAGGGATACGTAATTTGTAATTCGCAAAGAAGGGAACAGCCAAGAGTAAACCTCTTGCAAAATTGTTTCTGTGGTATGATAGAGAGTTTTAGATTTTATTTATTTTTGGTTGGTGTTTTTTGCGATCGCTAATTTAAATATAACTGTGTAACTCTAACTTTTGGCTAAAACAAATACAACCCCCTTTTATAAGATCAAATTAATTATGCAAGAGGTCTAGTAAATAATTCTTAATTTTGAATTTTGAAATCTATAACGGTAGCCTTTTTAAGAGATACTTTATTAAGTAAATCTTAAATTGTAGAGTGCGTTACGGCTAATCCTCACTCTTTCAAACTCCAAAATCCTTGCATAGCCTTAACACACCCTACTTAATATTTACTTTATTAAAAGTCTCTAAGGATTTGCAGATGGATACAACGGAGACTTATCTATTGCTCCAACATTATTAAGAGGCCAAAAACGAACTATGGCACGACCAATAATATTTTTCCGAGGTACTAAACCCCAGCAACGACCATCATAACTGCTACCACGATTATCACCTAAAACTAGATATGAGTTGGGTGGTATGGTTTCCGGTTGGGCCAAGAATGGCGGTTGTTGCCCTGATGTACAAACATCAACAACTGTACGCACAGAGGGGGATAAATATTTATCTTCTTCTAGAACTTTGTTATTAATATAGACTTGGCCTTCCCTCAGTTCTACTTTTTCTCCAGGCAACCCGATGATTCGTTTAATGAACGCATCATGGTATTTTTCTTTTTGTAATTCTTCCGTCGGTGAAAATACAACTATATCTCCCCGATCTGGCTTAGTAAATTTATACTTCACCTTATCAACAATAATCTTATCCGCTTCCCATTGGTTTGGTGTACCATGCAGCGTTGGTTCCATTGAACCTGAAGGAATCCATCTTGCTTCGGCGACAAAGGTACGAATTCCCAAGGCCAGAAAGACGCTCAAGATAATTGTTTTGCCTAGCTCTAAGATCCAGGAATTATCAGGGTGGGGGCTATATTTCTTATCAGACACTTGATTTTGCATGAAATTACTTAAATTTTAGGGTAAGAGGCAAGCACTGAACTCATCGGGGAGAGACTTTATTTATTATTTTAACTAGAGAAGCGTGTTTTCCTGATTAAAATAGCATTTGCAGAATTGTCTGCATCAGCTTATTTTCTTGTACATCCATGTCATATCCAACAAGTTTACTAATTCGTCAAGCAAGCGTAATGTTACCCAATGGTGAGTTGATAATTGGCGATCTGCTGACGGATGGACGGCAAATAGTCGAAGTAGCGTCAAAGATTTCTAATGCCTCACCAACTCAAGAGATTGACGCACAGGGTTTAACTTTGTTGCCTGGTGTAATTGATCCGCAAGTGCATTTCCGAGAACCAGGTCTGGAACATAAGGAAGACTTGTTTACCGCTAGTTGTGCTTGCGCTAAAGGGGGAGTCACATCCTTTTTAGAAATGCCCAATACAAGACCTTTGACAATTAACCAGTCAGCTTTAGATGACAAGCTAGAACGGGCTGCTAATAAGTGCTTGGTTAATTATGGCTTTTTTATTGGGGCAACAGTAGAAAATCTATCAGAATTGCTTCTAGCGCAGCCGACACCGGGAATTAAAATTTTTATGGGGTCAATGCACGGTCAGTTGCTAGTTAACCAAGAAGGTTTGCTAGAGTCGATTTTTGCCCAGGGAACTCGCTTAATTGCTGTTCATGCTGAAGATCAAGAGAGGATTAACCAACGCCGTCAGGAATTTGCTGGTATTGATGATCCTGCCATTCATTCCCAAATTCAAGATAATCAAGCTGCACTGTTAGCAACACAATTGGCATTAAAACTTTCTAAAAAATATCAACGCAGGTTACATATTTTGCATCTGTCAACCGCTGAGGAAACTGAGTTACTGCGTCAGGATAAACCCAGTTGGGTAACAGCGGAGGTAACACCACAGCATTTGTTGTTAAATACGAGTGCATATCAAACGATTGGTACTTTGGCGCAGATGAATCCACCGTTGCGATCACCCCATGATAACGAAGTTCTTTGGCAAGCGTTACGAGATGGAGTCATTGATTTTATTGCCACCGACCATGCACCCCACACCTTGGAAGAAAAAGCCCAAACTTACCCCAACACACCTTCAGGAATGCCCGGTGTGGAAACTTCCCTACCTTTAATGTTAACTTCCGCAATCGAAGGAAAATGTACTATTGCCCAAGTTGCTAACTGGATGTCTAAGGCTGTAGCTACCACTTATGGTATTCCTAACAAGGGAGAAATTACCCCTGGTTATGATGCTGATTTAGTATTGGTAGATTTAGACACCTATCACCCTGTTAAGCGGGAAGAACTGTTAACCAAATGTGGTTGGAGTCCCTTTGAAGGTTGGAATTTAACAGGTTGGCCTGTAACAACAATTGTCGGTGGTGAAATTGTCTACGACAAAGGCCAGGTAAACACCCAAGTCAGGGGACAACCCTTAACATTCTTGGATTAGGGATTAGGGAGGGGGCATGGGGCATTAGAGTTTCCCCCACACCCCTTTTATTACATTTGCGCCATAAAGCCAGAGTTATGGCAGGATGGAAAGGAGCTGGTGCAACAAGAAGCCGGAAATTGGTGCTCCTGCTTTCACTAGCAATGAGAAACTAGATCAAGGTCTTTATGAAAGCCATGACCTGGCAAAATGTCCTTAGTTTCGCATTTTCTACAAAAAATCTTGGCGAAAGAATATCTATTATCGTCGGAATGCTTGTATTTGACTGCGAAAAAGAATATGTACTCCAAACCTTGACTATTCAATGAATCCAGACTACTCAGAAACTTACATCAATCATCCAACCTGGGGTTTACTATATAGGATCTGTATGGTTGATGATAACCAGGATCTTTTCACTACACTTTATGCCCAACGCTTATTTTTTTTGGTAACAAGTGACGTTAAAGGTATTAAATTTCAGTCTATTGGTAGGACTGAAGCCAGGATGATGCTGGAAAATCGTTTACGTACTTTGCGTCGCAGTGGTAAGTCCCAGGAGTACGATCAACTTCAGAGTGTTTTCCAACGCACCTTCCAATGAGTAGTTCGATTAGTCAACGTATTGCTACCATTCGCGCTTCACTTCCTGCCTCTGTTCGGTTGATTGCTGTTAGTAAGCAAGTTCCGACTGAACTGATGCGGGAGGCATACACCGCAGGAATTCGTGATTTTGCTGAAAGTCGTATCCAAAAAGCTGCCAGTAAAAAAGCTGAGTTGCAGGATTTGCCGGACATTACTTGGCACTTTATTGGACATTTACAAAGTAACAAAGCTAAAAAAGCTTTGGAATTATTTGATTGGATTCACTCTGTTGATAATCTCCAGATAGCCCAGCGTTTAGATACCCTAGCGTCACAACTAGGTGTGACTCCCTTGGTTTGTCTACAAGTCAAAATTCTCCCCGATCCTCATAAGTCTGGTTGGATGGTATCGGAATTATTAGCTAACTTGGAGGCACTAAACCAATGCAAAAATTTACAAATTCAAGGTTTAATGACAATTCCACCCTTTGGGTTGGATGATGACAAAATTTCAACTGTGTTTAATCATACTCGGAAATTAGGTAAGGAAATTGAATCACAACAATGGTTGCATATTAAAATGCTGCATCTATCAATGGGTATGTCTGGAGATTATCAATTGGCAGTGCGAGCGGGTGCAACGATGGTAAGATTGGGAACAATTTTGTTTGGAAATCGCTCCTAATGTTTTAGTGTTTAGTTGGATACAAGGATATAGAAATAAGCATAGTATAATTTCCTGAGAAGTTCAGTGCCTGTTGCCAAAGAATGTGTTTAAAGATATAGTGTTGAGAAATGTAATCACTAAGAGAAAATTAGATGAAAGGGACTTTTCGTTACTCAAACATTAGGATATAATCTTGACTCATTGTTATGTCCATATTCAGGTATAGTCTTTTCTAGAGCAAAATTTCTTGATGAAAACCTGTACCAGAGGCTACAAACAACAATAAAATTGCTCAAGGCAGCAGCTACTATACTGGCTACCAAAATTTACAGCCAGATCAATTAAGGTAATTTCCACTGGGAGCGTACAAAATGAACAATATATTTTCCAAGCTTAGGGACTTTGTAGGATTGAATGAGCAAGTAGAATACGAATATTACGAAGAAGAACCAGATACTGATAGTTACCAAAATCTGTATCAGCAAGAAAATCCTCAACCTGCTCCACAAGAAACCCCTGCTCCCAATCGACGTTGGCGCGAAGCTACCTCTACAATGGGAGATGAAGTAGCAGCAGCAGGATCAAAGCCTATGAGTAATGTGATTGGTATGCCAGGCGCAATTAACGGAATTTCTGAAGTTTTAGTTCTCGAACCACGTACTTTTGAAGAAATGCCCCAGGCAATTCAAGCATTACGTGAGCGTAAATCGGTGGTTCTAAATTTGACAATTATGGACCCCGATCAGGCTCAACGTGCTGTAGATTTTGTAGCTGGTGGTACTTATGCTCTTGATGGACATCAAGAGCGCATTGGTGAAAGTATCTTTTTGTTTACACCAAGCTGTGTACAAGTCAGTACTCAAGGCGGTTTTTTACACGAAGTTCCCCAACCACCAGTACGTCCAACCCGTCCCGCAACCACAAATACTCCAGCTTGGGGCACTGAAGTTAATCGGATGGCACAATAATGAAGTTGAATTAGTCATTTGTCCGTTGTCTTCATGCTCATGACAAATGACAAATGACAAATGACAAATTACCAATGACTAATGAATATTAACTAAATGACTATTAAATTTGGTTTAATTGGCGGTGGGGTAATGGGAGAGGCTCTATTGTCCTGCCTTATTGCGCGTGGAATTTATCAAGGCTCAGAAGTGATTGTCAGTGAACCCCAAGCGGCTCGCCGGAGTTTTTTGCAGCAGCAATATGGGGTAGCTGTAACGAGTGATAATTGCTTGGTTTTCGCTGAGGTTCAAGAAGCTGTGATCTTGGCGGTGAAGCCCCAGGTGTTTAGTGCGATCGCTCAAGAATTAGCAGATATATTACCTATAGAACATTCACCTCTAATTATTTCTATTTTGGCGGGTGTGCTTTTAAAACAGCTAGAAGCCGCATTTCCCCAAATGCCAGTAATTCGCGCTATGCCCAATACACCCGCTACAGTGGGAGCAGGAATGACGGCCATTTGTTTAGGTGCTTACACCCACCCAAGCCACCAGCAAAAAGCACAGCAAATTTTTTCCGCGGTGGGGGAAGTGGTAGAAGTTGCAGAAACCCTCATGGATGCGGTGACAAGTTTATCTGGTAGTGGTCCGGCTTATGTAGCGTTGATGATAGAAGCTTTATCTGATGGGGGAGTTGCAGCGGGTTTACCCAGAGAAGTAGCTAAAAAATTAGCTTTGCATACGGTATTGGGAACGGCAAAACTCATAGAGGAAACTAAATTACACCCCGCAGAATTGAAGGATAGAGTTACCAGTCCTGGGGGGACAACTATTGCCGGAGTGAGCGAGTTAGAAAAGGCTGGGTTTCGTTCTGCTTTAATTCAGGCTGTGAAAGCTGCTGCTCATCGTTCTCAGGAATTCGGTAAGGGGTGATAGGTGGTGATTGTCTAAAAATGTTGTGTTTTATTGCGTGAAACTAATCTAGGAGGGTGATCGCTTGAGCGGTTTAATTACAAGCAGATAAACTTTAGAAATTATTAGTTGTGCTGGTTCAGCAACAATTACCAGTGTCATTATCCAAGACTAATAAAATATTTGCTTTTATAGTAATGTAAGTTTCTAGTTACGGAATACGCAGAATAATTAACCACCAATTACCAATTACCAATTACCAATTACCAATGAGGTTATGATAGTAGATAGTCTGGATGCAAAAGATGATTGAGTGAACTATCCCGCCCCGTCTTCAGAAATTAACTTAGGGTCGATTTTTCCCTTTGAACTGGATCAATTCCAACAGGAAGCGATCGCCTCCTTGAATGCTGGCCGCTCAGTAGTTGTCTGTGCGCCCACAGGTTCAGGTAAAACATTAATTGGGGAATACGCCATTTATCGCGCCCTAGCGCGAGGGAAACGAGTGTTTTACACCACACCCCTCAAAGCGTTATCGAATCAAAAATTACGTGACTTTCGAGAAAAATTCGGGTTTGATCAGGTTGGACTGTTAACCGGGGATGCCTCCATTAACAGGGATGCCCCAATTTTAGTCATGACAACCGAAATTTTCCGCAATATGCTCTATGGCACACCCATAGGACAAATTGGGATCTCCTTGGTAGATGTGGAGGCTGTTGTCCTGGATGAATGCCACTACATGAATGATCGCCAACGGGGTACGGTGTGGGAAGAATCAATCATCTATTGTCCCCATGAAGTGCAACTTGTGGCCCTTTCCGCTACTGTTGCTAACAGTGACCAACTCACCGATTGGCTAAATCGTGTTCATGGTCCAACAGACCTGATTTATTCCGATTTTCGCCCAGTTCCCTTAGAATTTAACTTTTGCAATCCCAAAGGACTCTTCCCCCTCCTCAATGAAAGTAAAACCAAAATTAACCCCAGGCTGATTAAACGGGGTAAAAAAGGAGCAGGGGAAAAAGGCAAAGGCGGTAGACCAGAAGCATCCAGTATCATTTATACCATCAGTCAATTAGAGCGGCGGGATATGCTGCCAGCTATTTTCTTTATTTTCAGCCGCCGAGGATGTGATAAAGCCGTGGCAGAAGTAGGGGATTTATGGTTAGTCAATAATGACGAATCCCAAATATTACGCAGACAGATTGATGAATTTTTAGCTCGCAACCCAGAAGCAGGACGTTCTGGACAAATTGCCCCGTTGTACCGAGGAGTTGCAGCCCACCATGCCGGCATTTTACCGGCCTGGAAAGTTTTGGTAGAGGAATTATTTCAACAGGGGCTAATTAAAGTCGTCTTTGCAACGGAAACCTTAGCAGCGGGAATTAATATGCCTGCACGGACAACGGTAATTTCTACTCTTTCCAAACGCACCGATAATGGACACCGGTTGTTGAAGGCTTCGGAATTTCTGCAAATGTCAGGTCGGGCAGGTCGTCGGGGCATGGATTTACAAGGCTATGTGGTGACATTACAAACTCCCTTTGAGGGGGCAAAAGAAGCTGCATATTTGGCTACATCTCCAGCAGATCCCCTAGTTAGTCAGTTTACACCCAGCTATGGGATGGTGCTGAATTTGCTGCAAACCCATACTTTGGAACAAGCTAGGGAACTGATAGAACGCAGTTTTGGCCAGTATATGGCAACGTTGTATTTAAAGCCAGAATACGACGAAATGGGGGAAATAAAAGCAGAATTAGCAAAAATTCAGGCAGAATTAGCAGCAGTTGATGAAAATGAATTGGCGCTGTATGAAAAATTGCGACAACGGCTAAAAGTAGAACGTCATATTCTGAAAACTCTGCAAGAACAAGCACAGGCAGATAGACAAGAACAATTTTCGATGATGCTAGATTTTGCCGTGTCTGGGACGCTTTTGAGTCTCAAAGATAAAAGTATGATAGCGACTTTGCCAATTACAGCAGTTTTGGTTGCGAAAGCCCCTGATGTTGGTCAAGCTTCTTATTTTGTCTGTTTGGGTCAAGATAACCGTTGGTATGTGGCAACAGTTGCGGATGTGGTAGATTTGTATGCTGAATTGCCGAGGGTGGAAGTGTCGCATGATATTTTACCACCAGCAGAATTGGCATTAAAAAGGGGTCAGTGTGTGCCTGGTAATCAAGAAACTGCTGTGATTGCTCAGAGTATACCCGACCCAGGGGAATTTATGTATATGCCACCCGAAGTTGTGGAACAACTTGCTCGGTTTAATGCTGTGCAAGCACAATTAGAAAGTCACCCCTTACATCAATCAGGAAACATAGCCAAAATATTTAAAGACAGAGTGCGTTGTGTAGAATTGGAAGCCGAACTGGAAGAGTTACAAGAACAGGTAGAACAACAGTCTCAAAGACATTGGGAAGAATTTCTGAATTTAATCCAAATCTTGCAGCAGTTTGGCGGTTTAGATAACTTAGTACCCACAACACTGGGACAAATGGCTGCTGCGATTCGGGGTGAAAATGAATTATGGTTAGGTTTAGCGATCGCCAGTGGTGAACTAGATAGTTTAGACCCCCACCATTTAGCTGCTGCGGCTGCGGCCTTAGTGACAGAAACCCCACGTCCAGATAGTAAAGTACGTTTTGACCTCAGTAGTGAAGTAGCTGATGCTTTGGCAAAGTTGCGGGGGATTCGTCGCCAATTGTTTCAAATACAACGACGCTATAATGTGGCACTGCCTATTTGGTTAGAATTTGAGTTAATCGCCATTATCGAACAGTGGGCTTTAGGTATGGATTGGGTACAACTATGTGCAAATACCACTTTGGATGAAGGTGATGTAGTCAGGCTTTTACGCCGGACTCTAGATCTATTATCCCAGATTCCTCATGTTCCATTAGTCCCGGACTCTTTGCGGAAAAATGCTCAACGGGCTATGCAGTTAATTGATAGATTCCCTGTGAATGAGGCTATGGAGTAAACCTAAAACCTATAGAAATCAATACTTGAAGGGTGCTCAAAGTTGATAACATCCAAAAAATAAGCCTTGATAACCCTCTTTCATCACCTTCGGCAACGCAAATTTGAAACATTTATTTAACAAGGGTTTTAGCGATTTATTAATGTTTCAAAATGTTCACCATATTTTGTTAGTAATAAAATGTTCAAACCTTTATCACATCTAGAGCGTGAAAATTAGGAAATTATTTTTGTAATTCCCAGTCTGACAAAAGAGGGACAAGCTGTAGGGCATTTAAATTGGGCAATTTGGAAGCTAAAACTCTTCTAGAGCCTAGTTCGGGTTAAAATACTAGATCCGTGACAGCTTACCATTAAAACTAAAACACTTTATACATTTTGCCAAAAAATAAAAATCCCTAGAATCTTTTTCTGTTCCGTGTTTGCCCTTCCCAGTTCCCTTCTCGAAATGTGCAATTTATTTTGCACTACTACTTGTATTGTGGACTAATAAGTACCTGGACAAAATTAATTAAACATTTTTGGGAAAAACAGAAATCTCTGTATTGCTTATATGTTCGCTTTTCCCTCCTGTAAATGTGCAATTTATTTTGCACTACTAGTTAGCCAGTGAGAGACGACATGAATCAAAGAAAATATAGGAACAAATAAGCCTAATCCGGTTACTTCATTCCATTGACAATTGGTAAATTTATCGAAGAGGAAGATTATAGAGACAGGAAGTTTTTAAGTAAGAGAACCACATCTTTTTTGTCTCACGTATAAGAGGAATCAAATTTTTTATAGCAATAAAAGAATTGACATAGAGAATAATTTTAAATTTTGTTCTATTTTATACATTTTTAAATACTGCTAGTAGTTATACTCATTGCTAAGGTTCTACCTGGGAATTGATGAAGTGGCAAAACCACTTCATTTTTATTGTTTAAAGGCGGGATTTTCAATCATTAACTAGCTCATCACGCCATTTTTCGCGGTTTTCTCGTTTTTCTATCTCTCGCACCTCACCATCACGAACTCTCTCTAAATTCCAACTTCCCCATTTCAAAGCTTTCTGTCCTTCTAAGTGGTTAATGAATTGTACTATGGGCTGATCAAGCTCGATGGGAGATTTTAAATTAAACTGAATAGTCTGGAAAATCTTACTATCATTTGTGATGAAGTATTGAGCTAAAAATTTACTCAGCCACAGGATAAAACGATTACAAAGCCGACCGAAAATACCACGGCGTTTTTTAGCAATAAAAATGATTAGACCTTCTGTTTTTCCACCTTCAATCAGACGCAAAGCAAACATAATGTGGAAATGTAATAATTCTGTACCAACTGTCACCATTCCCGTAGTCCCATACCAATAGCAAAGATTATAAATCACAGGTTTTTTGTAGAGAGGAAATATAAGTTTAATTAACCAAAATCTAGGCTTGTCCTGTGTATTATTGCTGAAGGTAATAGCGTTTTCGTTCAGTTCCTGTTTTTCAAAATTAAACTCTGATAAGAGATTGTGGACCGTATTAAAATGTTGCGCGTCTATAGCATTAACCATGACAACATTCGGGTGACAGTTTGTGATAAACTTTGAACCAAAAGTACTATCACATTCCTCAAGTTCCAACTCAGGAATAAATGGTAACGGTTGTTGTGGTGTTTCTCCAGTCCAAACCCAAACCAGCCCATATTTTTCCGCGGTAGGCCAAGTTTTGACTTTAACATTAATTGCTTCATCTAAACAAGGAACATCAACACAGAAACCTTCTGTATCATATTTCCAATGATGAAAAAAACAGCGTAGTTCATTACCCTCAACTTTGCCCTCCGCAAGATGAGCACCCATATGTGGGCAGTAAGCATCAAAAATTACTGCTTGTCTATCTTCACCACGATAAATTACTAAATCTCTACCCAAAATTGTCAAAGGTTTGACTCCACCAACTCTCAATTTTATTGAGGGTATTACCCAATACCACCCCTCAATAAAACGCTCTGGTTGATTGAAAATTTTAGGTTTCCTTGCGTAGTTCACATTTTCAGCGTTGACGTTCATTTTTACAGTTTAACTAGCAGTCAAGCGGTTAATCTAGAAATATCATGGCAAGCTCAGAAAAACAGTTATTTTTGGTACTTCATAAATGGGGAATTGGCAATACATAATTAAGAAAAACTCTTACCTGTGACCTGTCTCTTGTTGTATGTTATAATGAGAACAACAGTTGGGAATTCTATGGTGTTAATTCAAGATAAACAACTACTTTTAATTGGTCAGGTAACAGAAAAAAAGTGGCGTTCCTATCAGGACAATCCGCTAACCAGTGTTCTGTACTAATTTGTAACAAATGATCATTAACGATTCCTTGTACACCACTGCCAACAATACCTACAAAATCCTCAACTTCTGCTAAACTCACCTCTTGAAACTCGGCATATTTTACCACTGCTTCCGCTAAAGGATGCTCAGAATTTCTTTCTACAGATGCAGCTAACTTTAACAATTCCAGTTAATTTTGATTTGCTGTACCTTGAACAGTTGCAAAATCTGTAACAGTCGGTTTACCTTGAGTTAAAGTCCCGGTTTTATCAAGGACAATAGTTTGAATTTTGTATGCTAACTCTAAACTTTGAGCATCTTTAATTAAAATTCCATTTTCTGCACCTTTACCAGTTCCAACCATCACAGAAGTAGGAGTGGCTAAACCCAAAGCACAGGGACAGGCGATAATTAACACACCCACCATTGTCATCATTGCCAGAGTAAAGTTACCTGTCAGATTAAACCAGATTACAAAAGTTGTGATCGTGATCGCAATCATAGCACGTACAAACCACCCCGTCACCTGATCTGCTAACCGTTGAATAGGTGCTTTTGAACCTTGGGCTTCTTGTACTAATTTGACAATTTGCGCCAAAAATTTATCCTTCCCCACCCTAGTTGCCCTAAACTTAAAACTACCAGTTTTATTAATTGTCGCTCCAATTACTTCATCTCCCGGTTGCTTCTTTACAGGTAAACTTTCACCCGTTACCATAGCCTCATCCACTGTGGAAGCCCCATCAATAACTTCCCCACCAACCGGAATTTTTTCCCCAGGACGCACCAAAATCACATCATTAATTGTCACGTCCTTAATAGGAACATCTATTTCCACCTCATCACGCATCACCCTAGCCGTTTTCGCTTGGATTCCCATCAATTTGCAAATAGCTTCCGAAGTTTGTCCCATAGCACGATGTTCCAAAAACCTCCCCAAAAGAATTAATGTCACCACCATTGCTGCAACTTCATAATAAACATGAGTTTGGAAACCCTGGGTCATAAAAAAACTAGGAAAAAGCGTAACCACTAAAGAATATAAATAAGCTGCACCTGTACCCAGTGCAATTAGAGTATCCATAGTTGCTGTATGGTGTTTCAAAGACTTACAAGCATTACGAAAAAAAGACTAGCCACACCAAAATTCCACTGGTGTTGTTAATACCAACTGCAACCAAGGATTATGTAAAGAATCTGGAATAAAAGATAAACTTAACCCCATCATCATCGGTAAAGAACCAAAAAACAACAGGCTAGTAATTACACTACCTGTCCATAATTTACCTCTTAATTCCTGTTGTTCTGCCAGCCGAATTACCTGTTCGGAATCATCTTCATCTTGTTCTTCTAGTAGCGAAAAAGAAGAATAACCAGCAGCATCAATAGCAGCTTGAATTTTTTCTATATTTGTCTATTTTGCCTCATAATTAATAGTTGCTTGTTCTGCAGCAAAGCTAATATTGCAATCAATTACACCAGGAACTGCAAGTATTGCCTGTTCAACATTATTAGCGCAGGAAGCACAACTCATACCCGGAAGTTTGAGAGTGAGATTATCCATATAAGGAATAGGGAATAGGGGAAGCAGAGGTAGGTAAAATTAACCTTCCACCTCAAGGTTTGTGCCTTTTTCCACTGATAACTGATAACTGATTTTTAAGCTGGAGGATAACCAGCAGCAACTAATGCTTGTTTAATAGCAGTTTCTGAAGCTTGAGTATCTACATTAACAAGCTTGGTTTTAGGGTCAGCTTCAACATTAGCGTTAGCATCTATAGCTTTGACTGCATTGGTAATATTATTGGCACAAGCAGAACAAGCCATTCCTGGAACTGTAAGTTTGATTGTCATAACTTTAAATGAGTGAAAAAAATTAAGATTCAGATGGAGACAACTGTTGTAACTTTTGAATTTGAGGAGTTTGCATTTTGATGATAGCTTGAGGGAAGTCACGAATTTGTGGCACAGTAGCAGTTTCGGAAGCTTTCTTGGCCATGTTCACAGACATTTGCTGATGTTGAATCATTCCTTGCACAAATTCCTGGTCAAAGTTAGGGGAATTTTGCAAAGATTCTAAACTCATCATTTTTCCTATTCCCTGACCTTGACTTCCCATACAGTTCATGGCATTAGGAGTAACTTCTATGCCATACAACTGTTTGTACAAAGCTTGCAATTGCTCAATTTCTTTGGTTTGGTTGGTTTTGATCTGGGTTGTCAATACTTTGATTTGGGGATTTTTCGCCTTCTGTAAGGCCAAATCCACCATCTTTCTTTATTGTTTTTTGGTCGTCGTGAACCATCATTTTCAGGAAATGCTGATCTCCCTGCTGCTGCGGACTTGTGTTAGTCTCACTGGCAGGGGTAGATGCCGAGTGTTGGTGTTGTTGGGCTTCGACGCTGTAGTTGAGGGATAAAGCGGCAAGTAAACCTAAAAGACCAGAATTGACTGATTTGTTAAGCATAGCTGTTGCTACTTTCACTTCCCAAGGAAGGTTGAGGGCATTTCCGCTAGAAATTAGTAAATTGTCGTTGGTCTTTACTAATTTTCGGCTGAGAGTCCTGTCAGATTCACTTTAAACCCTCCAGTTAGCTAGAGAGTCTAGAGAAGCTTGACAAATCTTAAAATTTTGAATTTATCTCTGTCACCTGTGACCTATTTGCATATACCCTAATAGACCTGTCAGGAAAATTAACTTGGTGTCAAAAAAATGCTAGAAGGGAATTTTG
>CAKZGI010000403.1 GCA_936914905.1 uncultured Trichormus sp.
CAAAATTCCCTTCTACCATTTTTTTGACACCAAGTTAATTTTCCTGACAGGTCTAAAGCGATAGCAATTTCCTTAAATGTTAATGACACCCTTTGAGATCTCCAAATTAATCTTCCAGCTAATCTCCAATCATCACTGCTAAATCTTCCCTAGCTGCATTTTTTAACTTACTTACTATCATGTCACTAACTTTTTCTTGTGCTTTAAAACTACTACCACTAGGTAGATTATCCTTATCAAATTTAAAATCTTGAATTGATTGTAGAAGTTTAATTCTATTCTCAGTGTTAAACATTTGATATTTCCGCATGACTAAATTAAAAATTTAATGAAATGCCTTCATAATTCCACCAAATCCCACTGTAAAATATATGATTTGGGGTCAATCGCATCAGTATAAAAATACTCCCTTAATGGAACGAAAATAGGTTTCATAAACCTTATATTGTTGTTCAAAACCTAAATCACACAGTTTTCCTTTTTTTGGTTCTACATAATTTCTAATTATAGTAACAAATTCATTTTAAAGATATCCCCAAACCAGCTTCTCCAGTTGTTATAATTCTTTCAGACAAAGAACTTTTATCTGTTTCTCTTAATCTAAGAGCTATTTTTCCTGCTCGTCTTTCTGCTGTCACACCTTCTCCATCAAGATCTTCAATGTTTCCTTCTAATAAATTCATTAAATCTAAATATAGAGATGCAGGAACTCCTTTTTGAGTTTTGTTAATTGTTACAAAAAGTTTCGCCTGCTCCTTCACAGATAATCCCAAAGTAGCAATTCCCATTAATGGGAAATCAGGGTTTACATCATAGCAACCATTAACTCGATGCTATCCATCTATAATTAGACCGAGAGAGTTTGTATCTTCTAAGATGAGAATTATCATTCTCCTGATAGTTAAATTTACCTTCATCAATGTTCACCAGAATAGAGTTAGGTATAATAAATACCCTATCCTTGATTAATATAATTTTTAATTTCTTTTATTCTGGGTTTAGAAAATGATCTTTAGTATCCTAATTTTTTATCATCAATTATCTGGTAAACATCAGAACCTTCATAAATCATTTTAACAGTAGTTATAAATATAAGCAGCGGTATCTTGATCTTGTTTTGAATTATTTTAAATCCAGGAATTTCAAGTGGCTTAAATAATTAAGTGCTGAATTTTTTCGTAAAAACTCGTCTAATCATAACATATATATTTATGAGTAATCTACCTATAAAAAACCTTCCACCCAATATCATAACCTATAACTTTATAAGTTGTTATTCCTAACAAATCCATTTATTAGTAAATAATGTAACATTCCCTTTACAATAAAATAAAGAAAGCAGCACATTTAGAGGAGAACAGCCTAAAGCATGCTACAAGAATATCGTCAACACACTGAAGAACGTGCCCAGTTAGGTATTCCCCCCTTACCATTAGATGCACAACAAACATCAGCATTATGTGAATTACTGAAAAATCCACCTAAAGGAGAAGAAGAGGTATTATTACATTTATTGCGTGATCGCATTCCCCCCGGTGTAGATGCAGCAGCATATATAAAAGCAGGTTTTCTTACCGCTATTGCTAAAAGTGAAATCACCAGTCCTTTAATTTCCCCCATCGAAGCAGTAGAATTACTGGGAACAATGGTAGGCGGTTATAACGTACAATCATTAATTGATTTACTCAGTTCGCCCGTAGCAGAAACAGCCGCAGCAGCATTAAGTAAAACTCTCCTAGTTTATGATGCTTTCCATGATGTTTTAGAACTATCCAAAACCAACAACTACGCGAAACAGGTGATTGACGCTTGGGCCGCAGCAGAATGGTTTACTGTGCGTCCGACACTTACCGAAAGTATCACTGTCACCGTTTTTAAAGTTCCTGGGGAAACCAATACCGACGACTTATCACCAGCGACCCACGCCACAACTCGACCAGATATTCCTTTACACGCTTTGGCGATGTTAGAAACTCGTCAACCAGGAAGTTTAGAAACAATTATCGAGTTGAAGAAAAAAGGCCATCCTGTTGCTTACGTCGGTGATGTAGTCGGAACAGGTTCTTCTCGTAAGTCTGCAATTAATTCAGTATTATGGCATTTGGGAAAGGATATTCCCTTTGTACCAAATAAACGGGCTGGGGGTTATATATTAGGAAGTGCGATTGCTCCAATCTTTTTTAACACAGCCGAAGATGCCGGTGCATTACCCATACAATGCGATGTCACCAAAATGAAAACCGGCGACGTTATCACCATCTATCCCTACAAAGGCAAAATTACCAACCAAGCAGGAGAAGTTATTTCCACCTTCAGGCTCAAACCTGACACCATCTTAGACGAAGTTCGAGTTGGGGGACGCATTCCCCTACTAATTGGACGTACCCTCACCGACAAAACCCGTCAAGCATTAGGTTTAGCACCCAGCGATTTATTTATCCGTCCCCAAGCACCCGCCGACACTGGAAAAGGCTACACATTAGCGCAGAAAATGGTCGGGAAAGCTTGCGGTTTACCAGGGGTACGTCCGGGGACATCTTGCGAACCCATCATGACTGCAGTCGGTTCTCAGGACACCACAGGACCAATGACCAGAGACGAATTAAAAGAACTCGCTTGTCTCGGTTTCAGTGCAGACTTAGTAATGCAAAGCTTCTGTCACACAGCCGCATATCCCAAACCAGTAGACATCAAAATCCACCAAGAACTACCCGACTTTTTTGCCCAACGTGGTGGTGTAGCCTTGCGTCCTGGTGATGGTATCATCCACTCTTGGTTAAACCGGATGCTGTTACCCGACACCGTAGGAACAGGAGGAGACTCACACACCCGCTTCCCCTTGGGTATATCCTTTCCCGCAGGTTCTGGGTTAGTAGCCTTTGCTGCTGCTTTGGGTGTGATGCCTTTGGACATGCCAGAATCAGTTTTGGTAAGATTTAAAGGAGAATTGCAACCAGGAATAACGCTGAGGGATGTTGTTAACGCCATACCTTATGTCGCCATCCAAAAAGGTTTGTTAACAGTAGAGAAGCAGAACAAAAAAAACATCTTCTCAGGTAAGATTTTGGAAATTGAAGGTTTACCAGATTTGAAAGTTGAACAAGCTTTTGAATTAACCGATGCTTCCGCAGAACGTTCTTGCGCAGGTTGCACAATTAACTTGAGTGAAGAAACAATTGCTGAATATCTCCGTTCCAATATTACCCTGTTGAAAAACATGGTAGCACGGGGTTATCACGATGAGCGAACCATTATGCGCCGAGTAGCGAAAATGGAAAAATGGTTAGCAAATCCTGTATTAATGTCAGCTGATGCATATGCCGAGTATGCAGAAATAATTGAAATTGATTTAAAGGAAATTAACGAACCAATCGTTGCTGCTCCCAATGACCCAGATAATGTTAAGTTATTATCGGAAGTTGCTAATGATCCTGTACAAGAAGTATTTGTTGGTTCTTGTATGACAAATATCGGACATTATCGAGCAACTGCGAAGGTTTTAGAAGGTGCAGGTGAGGTAAAAGCTCGTTTGTGGATAGCGCCCCCAACTCGCATGGATGAATACCAATTAAAGGCAGAAGGTGTTTATAATGTTTTCCTAGCTGCAAATGCAAAAACTGAGATCCCAGGCTGTAGTTTATGTATGGGAAATCAGGCACAAGTTGATGATAATACAACTGTGTTTTCTACCTCTACTCGTAACTTCAATAATCGCATGGGTAAAGGCGCACAAGTCTATTTAGGTTCGGCAGAATTAGCAGCAGTTTGTGCGTTGTTGGGACGTATTCCTAATGTGCAGGAATATATGGATATTGTCGCAGAGAGAATTCATCCTTTTGCTGATAATTTGTATCGGTATTTGAACTTTGATCAAATTGCTGGTTTTGAGGATGAAGGCAGGGTGATTTCTAAGGAGGAGCAGGCTTTGTTGGTATAATCTAGGTTAGGGTGAGTCCATCAAGACTCACCTAAAATATATTTCAAGAGGTTAAAATATGTGCAGTACCAAATAGAATTTAAGCCCGAAGCTATTAAAGATTTAGAGCAATTTCCTGTAAATATTCGAGAACGCATTATTAGCAAAATTGAAGCAATGCAAGATGATTTACAGGGAGATGTGAAACGCTTAACCAACTTTACTCCAGAAAATCATATTAGAGTTGGTGATTATCGAGTTTTATCTGAATTAGAAGAACAAACTGTCATGATATATAGGGTTAAGCATCGCAGTAAGGCTTATGATTAGAAGGATTTGAAAAAATGATTGAATTACATCCTGAATTTTTAACAAAAGACAGTCAAAAGCAATTTGCTATTTTACCTTATGAGGAATTTTTAAAGATTAAGGAATTGTTAGAGGATTTGGAAGATTTAAGAGATCTGAGAGATGCTAAGAAAGAAGATCGAGATAATATTTCAGTATCTTTATCTGATGTAAAAAAATGTTAATACCTTGATTTTTCTGCGATTCATTGTTAGAAACAATTCCGACTTTTCAGAAATATTTGGATATTACGATGAAGACAATTAATCCTTATACTGATAATTTTTATTAGTACTTTAACTTTGATCAAATTGCCGGTTTTGAGAATGAGGGAAGAGTGACTTCTAAGGAAGAGCAAGCTTTGTTCGTGTAATCTAGGTTAGGGTGAGTCTTGATGGCTCACCTTAATTTTTAATCAATAAATAAGCTAACTTTTATCCTTAAGACGGAATTGGTAAACCAAGTGATTTTAACAGTGGTATACTCAGAGAAACAGCATCAGCAGTAATACTTAAATATTTTTGTGCTTTTTCACTAATATGGCTAAACCATTGTCGCCACTTTGTAACAGCTTTAGCTTGTTCTTCTTGATCTTGATTTTCACTGGGTTCCTTAATAGCTAACAGCTTACCCACTACTTCATAAACTGTCTATTTAGAAACATCATCAGATGCTTTTCCATTGGTTATACGGTTAGCAAGTTGTTGTAATTTACTCAAATATTTAGTATCTAAACTTGTTGATTTTACTTCTTGTTTAACCTGAATGAAAGTATTGTTTGAAGCATTAGCATTACGTCCTACAGCACCAGCTTGTTCTGATACTTCATAATGATCACCATTACGAACCATAACGATTTTTTCGCCTCTGTGTATAATTATTGCTTTATGGGCATGAGGAAGTAGATTGTTTTGTCTTCTCTTGCTCTCCTCTTTCCCTAGAGTAGCAATTTCTTGTAAAGATTAAAAATCTTTAATACCTTGAACTATATGTTTAATTACTTGAAATATGTCGCCATAAGACAGTTGATATAATGGTATAGTTTGATTATCTTTGATGTTACCTGGCCAAAGCATAGAAGCTGGAATAACTGTTACTTTTACATTTAAATTTCTTAATTCACTATTAATTTGATAGCCACTAACTACTTCTGTTAGCTTGTTAAAACTTTAGTTTTAAACTAAAGTATATATTCATATATTGTCCTGTTAGATAGTGTAAATCTTCCCAATAGTCATTAATGAATTTAGAAAAATTATCATGTTTGTCAAATATAAAAATACCATTATTGTGATATTTTTAACCTTCTATCCTTCAATTTTCCAGTCTTCTATTTTAACCCTTCAAATCTGAACAAATTCCTTAGTATTATGAGTCACTAAAATTAAATCATGAGACAGTGCAATAGAAGCAACTAGTAAATCATTATAACTAATAGGAGTACCAGCATTAGCTAATTGAGAGTGAATCCTACCAGCATTTAAGGCTGAAATATCATCTAAAGGTAAAGAAATAAATACTTCTAAAAATCGCTTGACCTCTGCCCAAACTTGATCAAGATTGTCACTTTTCATCCCTCCATAAAATAACTCTAGTTTCACAACTTAACAAACTGCAATATCCTCTAAATCAGTACTTTCTAGTTTCCTGCGAATAATCAAATCTTCATTGAGATACTTAATATATACATTTGTATCTAGCAAATATTTTATTTCATGACAATCTAAAATTCTCTCAATCATCAAAAATACCTTCTGAATCTATAGTTAAAGGAGTATCTTTTAAACATCCTGAAGTTTCTTAAGAAGAATTAGCAGGTCAACCTTTTCCTTTAGGCTTATTTTGCTGTTCTGAATAATAAATAGGTTTTAAAATAAAAGTAATAGTTAAATCAGCATTAGTAACATCTATAGGAATATATAAATCTAATATTCCATCTTGCGCAACATGAGAGTTTAAAGTTATTGTTTGCATAGCATTGAATTACATTACATAAACTGGTTTTTACCAAAAAACAGATGATTATACATCTGATTATACATCAGATATTCAAAATTGCTAGCCTGAACATAATAGAAAGAGCGATAGAGCAAGTGCCGACTTCTCAGTTCAATATTTTGCTATAGGGAGTTAGTGGTGTGATCGCAAAGCTGACCAAAGATATCGCGTTACATAATATTGATAGGATCTACATCAATTGTTAAACTGACAGTAGCAGGACAAAGCACCCGGATTTCTTGCCAATTGGATAAAGTAGGTAGGGCATCAGCACCAAATTTCAATAATATTTGCCAACGATAACGATTAGCTACTCGTAAAATACTAGCTGGTGCTGGACCTAATATTTCCAATCCTTCCTGATCACTGAAATTTGTGGCAATGATTTGGGCTGTATTCTGGACTTGAATCTGATCAACGCTACTCAAGCGTAATAATATTAACCTGCCCATAGGCGGATAATTCAATGCTTGACGTTGTGCTAATTCTGCATCACAGAAAGATTGATAATCATGAGTTTTAACTGCTTCAATAACCGGATGTTCTGGGGTGTAGGTTTGCACAATTACCCTTCCCGGATCTTCCCCCCTTCCCGCCCTTCCTGCAACTTGGGTTAAAGTTTGAAATGCACGTTCACTAGCGCGATAATCTGATAAATGCAGTAACCCATCAGCTGCAACTACACCGACAAGGGTAACTTGAGGTAAGTCTAAACCTTTGGTTAGCATTTGTGTTCCTACTAATAAATCTGCTTCACCGTTTGCAAATTGAGTTAGTAAGTTACGGTGTGCGCCTTTGTTGCGGGTGGTGTCGCTATCAAAGCGAATTAAACGCAGGAGAGGAAATTGTTTGTTGAGTTCTTGCGCTACTCGTTGAGTACCACTCCCAAAGAATTTGAGGTAAGGGGAACTGCATTTGGGACAATGGGGGGGATGCGATCGCCCATAATTGCAATAATGACATCTTAATAACTGCGGTGCGCCTTCTTCTACATGGTGATAAGCCAAAGAAACATCACAATTTGGACACTCTAGCACATAACCACAACTACGACAAGAAACAAAGGTGCTGTGTCCGCGACGATGAATAAATAAAATTCCCTGTTGTTTTCTCTCTTGTAGCTGTTCTAGGGCTTCGTGCAGCGATCTACTAAATATAGAACGATTTCCCTCCTGCAACTCTCGCCGCATATCCACAATTTCTATCGGTGGTAATGGCCGGGAATTGATGCGTTCAGGAAGAGAGAGATATTGGAGACTGGGGACTCGTGACTGGTGACTGCTGATTAGGTTATTTATCTCCCCTTCTCCCCTGCTTCCCTCCTCCTTCACACTCACCCAGCTTTCTAAGCAGGGGGTAGCTGAACCTAAAATTAAGGGAAAATTTTCCAATTCTGCACGCCACTGGGCGACTGTACGGGCGTGGTAGGTGGGAATGGGAGAATCTTGTTTAAAGCTGCTGTCGTGCTCTTCGTCTAGGATGATTAAATCCATGTTGGGTAAAGGGGCAAAAATGGCGCTGCGTGTACCGATGACTACTTGCGCTTCTCCCATGAACATTTGTCGCCAGGTGTTGTAGCGTTCAGGGTCGGAGAGGGCACTGTGATAAACTTGGACTTTATTACCAAAGCGGGCGCGAAATCTATCTGTGAGTTGGGGTGTGAGTCCAATTTCGGGGACTAAGACAAGGGCGGATTTACCTTGGTTAAGTAAGGGTGCGATCGCTTGTAAGTAAACCTCTGTTTTTCCTGAACCTGTCACCCCATGTAATAAAACTTGAGCAAATCCATTTAAAGATTTTATTCTTTCTAAAGCGTGAGTTTGGGCATCTGTTAAAGATTTCGCTTGATCCCCAGCCATCAAGGGACTCTGTTCTCTCCGTAATATTTCCCGTTCTTCAATAAGAATGCAACCCTTTTGCTCTAACCTTCTTAAGGTTGGGGGTGTTGTTTTACAAATTTCTACACACTCCGTTAGCCACAACTCACCACCATGATCTCCCAGAAGTTTCAAAATTTCTTGCTGACGCTTATTTAGCTTTGTATATAGCCCATTATTAACTAGCATCACTGCTAGTTTCGTTTGAGGTTTAGAGTATCTAGGTAATTCTAAATAGTTCTCCGCCCAGCCCCGTTCCAGTAATTGTTTTTTTCCCCAGTCAAAACCTTTAACTTGACGTTTGAGATATTTAAAACTGTAGTCTCCATCTTGTTGAGATTGGAGTATTTTCAGTATTTGGAGTGCAGCTGTTGAACGCAAGAAATTCTCTGCGCCGTTGGGAATGTTTTCTGGCTTAAGACGTAAACGACGTTGTGATCGCCCTAATAAACCCGGTGGTAAAGCTACCCGAATTACCTGAATTAAGGGCGTATAGTAATAAGCAGCGATGCGATTGAGCAATTCCCAATAGGTGCTAGGAAAAAATCCTCTACTGACTACATCTTCTACTTCCCGAATTTTTTCTGGTGCTAAATCTGCCGGCAGTTGAGACAAAAAACGAATAGCGATCGCACCTACCTGTTGCGCCCCAAAAGGAACAGTCAAAATATCCCCTGGTTTTATTTCTAACTTTTCTGGTAACTTATATATAAATAGGTCTGAGCTTCCCGGACAATCTACAAGCACTTCAATCCAGCTATGAAAAGTTGTTTTCGACTGGTATAACTCACCAGGTTGAGCTACAGCCACAGCAGATGAACTTACATCCTTAATATACATAATTCCTAGCTTTTTTAATAGATATTTGCTCACCTATCTGGAGGAACCTCACGCCAACTTACTTAACTTTAATTTCCTACTTTACTACAGATAAACTGTATTTAGCAATACTTTTATTACTAACCATACTTGATAAGTTTTTATTTATGTAATCTACCAGACAAATTATTTTCCACAGTACGTGCAATAAATATTTGATGCTAACTACACAAATGAAAGTATATTAGATGTTAATAAAACATTGTTTTATCTAATAAATAGGGAGTATGGTTTTTCCACCTATTGATAGATACTCAATGGTTTTTCAATATGAGATGCTTTTATACAATCAAGATTATCCGGATTTTAAGCTATCATTTTTGTAATTTGTATTGTTTGGGAAGCATTTACTTAAATCCTTCATCTATCCTCCAAAGCAAACAAAATTTAGGAAAATATATGAAAAATTAAGTATAGACAGTTTAGATGGAATTTTTATATTTGTTAAGTTTGAGAATGTTTGAGGGGTTTTGACATAGTTGGTGATTAGGAAAAAAAAGAGGAATATATCTGCTGGTAGTTGAAAAAGATGGTATTTTGGGTGGAAAGACCATATAAGTTGTATCTAAAAGTAAGCAAAATATGACAGGCAGATACAGATTTTTATTCCGACTCAGGAATTTTCAAGAAGATTGTATTTCGCCAAGTAAATGGGTGTATTTGTCTCTTAGGGAAACTACCAATCCTCACACGAGCAGCTATCAATAAATTATGTACCAAACAAAGCAACAATCCCGAAAGGAAACTATGAATCTTGCTGAATTGGGAACAATGGAAATACTAGAGACTGCTGCTGATCATGAAGAACCATCACTTGATAGTTTAGAAGCAGTAGTATTTGAAGACTCTTCAATCATAGAAAATTTGGAGTTAGATGAACGCGATGGCGATGAAATGGCCGCGGCTCGTCCTTCCGGATACAATAAAACCGAACATGACGATGCTGTAGGCGCTTTTTTCAAAGAAATGGCGCGTTATCCCCTCCTTAAACCTGATGAAGAAGTAGAATTAGCACGACGAGTTAGGTTTTTAGAAGAAGTAAAAGACTTACAAGCGGTTTTAGAAGAAGAATTAGGACAGCAACCAAGCAAAAGCGAAGTAGCTGCTAAGTTTGAGATGACAGAAAAACAACTAGAAAGCCGCTTATATCAAGGACGGGTAGCCAAGCGAAAAATGATTCGCTCCAATTTACGGCTAGTAGTATCTATTGCTAAACGATATCTTAACCGGGGAGTTCCTTTTCTAGATTTGATTCAGGAAGGAGCAATGGGTTTAAACCGCGCTACAGAAAAGTTTGACCCCGATAAAGGATATAAATTCTCAACCTACGCTTATTGGTGGATTAGACAGGCAATTACAAGAGCGATCGCGAATGATGCTCGCACCATTCGCTTACCGATACATATTGTTGAAAAACTTAACAAACTCAAAAAAGCTCAACGCGAACTAAAGCAAAAACTAGCTCGTAACCCCTCGGAAGCAGAAATGGCCGCAGCCTTAGAAATTAGTGTCCAACAACTACGTCAACTCCAACAACTGCGTCGTCAAGCACTCTCCCTTAACCACCGTGTCGGTAAAGAAGAAGACACCGAATTAATGGACTTACTAGAAGACGAAGATAACCAATCTCCAGAAGCAAAAATGAATGAAAACATGATGCGTCAGGAGATTTGGGAAGTCTTAGGAGATGTCCTCACCCCACGAGAAAAAGACGTAATCTCTCTGCGCTATGGACTAACAACTAGCGAACCCTGCACCCTAGAAGAAGTTGGTAATATGTTCAACCTTTCCCGTGAACGAGTACGCCAAATTCAAAGTAAAGCCATGCGAAAATTACGCCGTCCCCACATAGCTAAACGTTTAAAAGGGTGGTTGATATGAGTCATTAGTTCAGTTATCAGTTATCAGTTATCAGTATTTCTACTGTTCACTGTTAACTGTTCACTGTCACCTGTTCCCTATTACCTGCTATAACTATAAACTATGGACTGTGGACTATAGACTAAATACTAATGACATCCCATAGCGATTTAATTGTGCGTTTTGCCGAACCCAGTGATTGCACTGTACTGTTTGAATTAATTCAAGGATTAGCAGAATACGAAAAATTATCTGATGCTGTTACTGGTAACGCTCAAGCATTAAAAGACCATCTATTTGGTGAACCAAAATATATAGAGGCAATCTTAGCCGAAATTGCAGGTCAAACGGTGGGTTTTGCTTTATTTTTTCATAATTATTCAACCTTTCTCACCAAGCCAGGAATTTATCTCGAAGATATATTTGTTTTACCAGAATATCGACGGCAAGGTATTGGTAAAGCACTCCTGACTAAATTAGCAAAAATAGCTGTAGAATGCAATTGTGGAAGTTTAGAATGGAGTGTTTTAGATTGGAATATTTCGGCACAAACATTTTACCGCAACATGGGAGCAGATGTTTTAGAAAATTGGCGAATTTGTCGCGTTACTGAGGAAGGATTAACAGAGTTAGCAAATCAATAAAAATTCTTAAGGATAAAGGATAACTTGATTATAATTTCCTTTAATCCTTTAATCCTTTAATCCTTAATTTTTGATTTATTCTCTGGCATTGCTCAATTTCACTTTACATAAATTTACATCTTTCTTAAAGCCTTGATATCACAATCAATCAGTCTCAATTTCTCAAATATCAACTCCAAGTTTTACAGCCTGTCATTTGACTAATACAACTTAATCAAAAGAGAATTATGAAGGAAGAATATTGCACGTAATCAGCAATTGTTGTAGAGAGAACACGAGATGAAAAAGATAATTTCAGTATTACTGTTAGGCATCACAATCTTCACCTTTGCCTTCAGTAGTCCGGCTTTAGCTGCAGATACTGCTGCGGGAAAAGCAATATTTACAGCTAACTGTGCTTCTTGTCATGCAGGTGGGAAGAATTTAGTTAATGCTGCTAAAAGTCTGAAGAAAGCAGACTTAGAAAAGTACGATATGTACTCCGAAGAAGCTATTCTTGCTCAAGTTACAAAAGGTAAAGGTGCTATGCCTGCCTTCCAAGGTAAGTTACAACCTGCCCAAATTGAAAATGTAGCTGCTTACGTATTTGAACAAGCAGGTAACGAATGGAAGTAAGTTAATTAGCATTTGATTAATTTACAATATGCGGGGCTTTTTGTCCCGCTAATTTTGTCATACTGAAATTATCAAAGGAGATGTTCATGATTTATTTCTGGCGATTAATTTTCAGTGTCATTATAGCTTTTTCTTTGATATTTATCACTCCCACTGCCCATTCATTAGCTGTTACTGATAGCGAAATTACAGCTACTGATTTATTTAAATTGGGTGTAAAACAAATGCAGCAAGAGAATTACCAAGCTGCTATTGAATATTTAAATTTGGCTATTAAAATGCAAAATCAGTATACAGCAGCATACAAAAATCGCTGTTTAGCTTACCTGCAACTACAAGATTATCATCAAGCGATCGCAGATTGTACCCAAGCATTAAATTTAGTAACTGATGACTCAGAAGCTTATCTCAGGCGGGGATTAGCACAATACAGAACAGGTAATTATCTAGATGCTATTACCGATTATAATCAAGCACTGGCTATAAAACCCGATGATTTCCGCGCTTACTATAATCGGGGTATCACTTTTGCAGAACAAGGGAATTACTTCCAAGCAATTATTGATTATAATCAGGCTTTAAGTAAAATTACTCCAAACAATAATCTCTTATTATCAGATATATATAATGACAGAGGTTTAGCTTATTTTGATTTGCAAAATTTATCAGCAGCTATGCAAGACTTTGGTCTAGCAATTGAATTAAACCCTAATGATGATAGAGCTTATTTTAACCGAGGTTGCATTTGTGCACGCATAGGTGATAATCTGGGAGCAAGGCATGATTTTTCCCAAGTTATCAGACTCAATCATAGTAATGCTCTAGCTTATCTAAACCGAGGAATAGCTAACTATAACTTAGAATATTATCAAAGAGCGATCGCTGACTTACAACAAGCATATAAATACTTTGCAAAACAAGAACAAACACTTGCTTCCCAGAAAACTTTAGACTTCCTTAAAATTGTTGAACAAGAAATATCATCAGCATCAGAAATCGCATAACCCTAACATTTGATGTTAAACATATAAGCATTTAAGTATCAGCAGTCATCTAAATCCTTATCTCTAGCTGGTGTGAAGGTTTTAATTGTTGAAGATGATGCTGATTCGCGAGATTTTGTGGTTTTGGTATTAGAGCAACAGGTGCCTGAGGCGATTGCAGTATCTTCGGCTTTTGAAGTATTTCAAGTCTTAATATAGATAAAGCCTTATGTTTTGGTCAGCGATATTAGTATGCGCGATATGGATGGCTATATGCTTATCCGTCACGTGAGAATGTTGACTCCAGAAGCCGGTGGAAAAATTCCGGCGATCGCCTTAACCGCCTCTGCTAGAGATGATGACCAGCAACAAGCACTACAAGTAGGGTATCAAATTCATTTATCCAAGCCTCTGAACGCAGAAAAATTAGTTACACCTGTTGTGAAACTCGTCGCAACAGGAGTGCAATATCAGTCCTATGGTTAGACAAGCTGTTTTTAAAATCTAAAATTGCTATGCGCGCGAGAATTGAAAATAATGTTTTATTTCTTCACAACGAAGATTTAGCTGAATTTAAAAAAGGTGGTTCTGTGGTGAGAAATTCTTATTTCTGGGCGCTAGGTTTAATTGCCAGTCATTCTAGACGTTATAATGATTGGGAATATGAATATGATGTGTAGTTAGCACTAGCGCGGATGCTGATGTCTTTTACTGAATCGGGATATTTGGTATATAGAGAAACAGTGTTAGAGTTTCCCCTATCACAAGGGGAAATTCCTCATGTTCTACGGGATGTGGCAACTTGGGAATAAGGCAAAAAATTAGGCCGCATCTGTCTTCAGAATTACAAATGATTGTAAAGTACTATTGAGATTTTTTGCCTATTTTGAGGGCAGCACTAGCTGGAATAGTAACTTGGACTATTCCCTGCTCAGGAGGGATTAAATTGGTTTGATAAACTTCATTTTTTAGGTTATCTATCAACACAAATTCTCCAGATTTTGAGGTATTTTGGGGAACATATACATACAGATTTGGATTTTCATAAACCGTTTGCCCTTCATTATTCCAAGTTAGCATTAAAGTAGTGAGAGATAGTTTTTCATTATTAGTTGTCACACAAGAATTTCCTCTTCTTCCTCCTCCACCTGTTCTAGTCGGTTCGCCACCGTCAGACGCAGATGGGAAACCAAATCTTGATCCTGGTGTACCTCTAGTTCCAAGGCTATCTCAGTCAGGTTGTTGAGGAGGTTTAGGACTTGAAGTGGACTGTGATAATAGAGAGGTCCGAAAATTTACAAAGGAGTCTGTGTCTGGCTTTCCATAGTGTTAAGATTAGG
>CAKZGI010000404.1 GCA_936914905.1 uncultured Trichormus sp.
CAACTGCTTCAATATCTCTCTGTCTAGTTTTCGTGGCAGGTTCTTTTCCATAACTAGTTGCTATATTATGCCTCACCTATCACACTTGTCAATATCCCACCACCTCCATCCTTAGGTTTTAGATTGATGACGCTCATACCAAGCTTTAAGTTGATTTTCAAGATCCAATTCTAAAAAAATTATTGTTGTTTAAGGTGGGCATTGCCCACCCTATTTACTATCAACTAAGGTACTTCAATAGGAATTAAAGCATTTTCTGGTAAATAACTATGGAAACACCCATCATCGGCTAGTACCAAAATCAGACGCAGGGGATAATCTGGGGGAACTTGCAAATCTGCCCAAGGTATTGCCACTTCTAAACAAGTATTTAAAGCAGCTTGAGCGCGACTAACACGGGGATACCATTGATAGTTATTTCCAGCTTCTCGAAATTGAATTGATTGTGTGAGTAAATTAATTTCTAGATGATGGTGAAACAGATAATTAACTGGTGATATATCTGGAACTTCTGCTAAAGGTACAGGGCTATTAACCATTGTTCTATCTGGATAGAACCAAAGTAAATTTAACTCTGTTGGTAGTTCTTTTCCGGGTGCAATGCCACTTTTAAAATCTACCCGTAAATAAAAATTAAGGTGATCTACTCCATACCAAAGTCGTTGAATGAGGCTGCTGTTGTGCATTGTTCCCCTTGCACTACCAACTTCTATTCTGCCGGCTTTGTCCCAGTCTTGTTCATCACCTTTACCGTCAATAACTGGGTGAATAAAGGCTTCTGGCCGATGGTCTGATCGTGTTTCATGGACTTCTACTGGTTTTGTTAAATAGGCTGGTATCAGTTCATTGAGGGCTTTATAAATTCCATAGAGATGTTCACGAAATAATTGGTCAAAGATAGTATCTTGATTTGAAGAATGTCCTTCTCCAAACCACCAAAACCAATCCGAACCTTCGGCTGCATATAAGGCTTCCCAGGCTGCGGGGTTGTTGTCTTCGGTAGCTTCGGGATGATTGGCTAATACGTGTCTGGCTTGGGTCAGGTAGTCCCAAGCGCGATTTTTAGCGGGATCTCCTATCCAGGTGGTAAAACTGCCATCTACCCAAGAACCACTATGGAGTTGTTCTCCGGGGATGGTGGCTGTGGCGGGATATTTCTCTAGGAATTCGGAGACGGTAACAAGTTTGATATGAGGTTCATTACTCAAGCTTTGATATAAGGTTTCTAGGAATGGTTTGCCGTCTTGGGGATAAAATTCCCAGCAATTTTCACCATCTAAGGCGATTGTTACTAACCAAGGTTGTTCGCTGGGTTTCTCTCTTTGCATTTTAGCGATCACTTGCAAATGTCCCACTAAATCCGCTACGGCGTGTTTTACCTGCATGGAACTGTATGTGAAACCAATTAAATCTGACAATCTATGGTCACGGAAGACTATGGATAAATCACCTGCTGGAGTTTGCAAACGATAAGGACGGTACAGTAATTCTGGTTGCTGGACATTTCCTGCCCCATCTCGATGGAAAAAGTCTTTTAAGGTCCAACCTAAGACGGCTTCATCTGAGCAAATCCAATTAAAGCCTTGTTTAATAATATACGGTAATATTTCTGGACTAACTGACTGTTCAGAAGGCCATAAACCCCGTGGTTCTTGTCCAAATCTTTCTTTATATAAATCCCAAGATTTCTGTAAATGACGAGGAATATCTTCCACCCACTGAAAACGATTATTAGGTAATGTCATGTTTGGCACTGCTACCTGCCCGGAGTTGGTATCAGCTAACAAGGGCAAAATTGGGTGAGTGTAGGGGGTGGTGGTGACTTCTAACTGTCCAGTTTCTTGCATTTTCCTGTGTTGGGGAATAATGCGGCTGAGGATTTGACGTTGTTTAGAATAAATGCGTTGGCGATCACTTAAAGTAAAATTCTGTCCCTGTTTTAACCAAGCTTCAATTTCTGGGTCATCCCAAAACAGAGGATCAATCCAAGCTAGATTATGCCAAGCTAATAAATCACTGTAATCTATTCGCTGCCAATTTGCTAAACACCAAGCTTGTCCCTTTTCCTGTCTCTGATAGTACAACTGGGCATAGCGGGGATGGGGATCTATTAACGTATGGTGATTAGCATCAAAAAAATGTTCAACAATAAATTCTTTCTGTTCCTGAGTCAACTTTTCAACAGGTGTTAAGCTGGCAGTGAGATAAGGGTCAAAAGCTGTACCAGCAATATAATCTTCTAGTTGCAGTATCAAAGATGGTACTAAATTTACGGTTTGATGTAACTTGGGATACTGCTCTAGCAGCAAGATTAAATCCAAATAATCCTTAGTACCATGTAACCTAACCCAAGGCAAGCGGTACTGCTGACTAGCAGGTGTAGAAATACCACTACCAGGAGATTTATATAACGGCTGATGTTGATGCCAGATAAAAGCGACGTATAGAGGGTGGGACATGAGGAGTGATGAGTTATTGGGGATTTGCTAATAATCTTGAATTATGAATGATGGTAATAGGTAATGGGTAATAGGTAATGGGTAATTAGGAAAATTACCCATTACCTATTACCCATCTTCCCAGTCCTTAGTTTCTAAACAACTTGTTCAATCTCCGCAATTTCGGGAATCAATTCCTTGAGGCGGCGCTCAATGCCCATTCTTAGGGTCATTGCCGAACTGGGACAAGAACCACAAGCACCTTGTAACCGCAGTTTTACAATAGGTCCATCCAGTTCTACGACTTCCACATTACCCCCATCAGACATTAGATAAGGGCGCATTTCATCTAATACTGTTTCAACGTTTTCAAGTGTAAGTTCCATAGTTGACATAGTTTTAGACCTGCTAAGTTAATGATGGTGATGAAAATTGGGAATTAAGATCCTTATCTATTTCCCAAAATAACTAAAATTTTCTTCTTTTGCTGAATTAAATCGATCCTACACTCCGGACTCTACACCCTATACTCTGCTTCAATAAGGTAATTCAATTAAGAGTTTCTATTTCACACTCGCTAGGGGAACATAACACCGGTTGTTGATAAAGCGGAACTGTGAAGGTGACTGTTGAGCCAAGTTCTTCGCCTAAACTGTAGAAATGTACCTCACCACCCATTGCCTCAATTAGCTTTTGGGATATAGTTAGTCCCAAACCTGTGCCACCATGAGGGCGAGTACGAGAACCATCTACCTGGGAAAATAATTGAAATAGTTTATCTTGTTGGTCTAACGAAACACCAATACCAGTGTCTGCTACCCGTACTTTCACAATGCCGGGATGCTGTGGTTGTGATTGTCCTTTTGCTTTTTTGAGCACTAAATCGGCGCTGATGGTGACACCACCTTTGTGGGTGAATTTAATAGCGTTGCCCACCAAATTGAGCATGACCTGTAATAATCTTTGGTAGTTGCCCAGGATGATAATTTCATCGGACGTAGTGGGCATTTGCATCTGGAGGCTGAGATTTTTCATCTCTGCTTGGGGACGCACAAAGCTTTCTACATCATTGAATAATTCATGAAGTCTGACAGGCCCGCAGCGGATATCCATTTTGCCTGCTTCAATCTTGGCAAAATCCAAAATGTCGTTGAGAATACCAAGGAGGTGGATTGATAAATCATGAGCATCTTGGACAAAGTCATGTTCTTCTGGCCCATCTGCCATTCCTTCCAAAATCAGCTTGAGTAAGCCAATCATCCCGTTGAGAGGGGTGCGAATTTCATGGGATACATTGGCCAAAAATTCGCTTTTGAGGCGGGATGCTTCTTCAGCCTTTTGTCTTGCTGCTTCCAGTTCTTTGTATAACGTAGCATGAGCAATCGCAGTTCCCAATTGATCTGCTAATTCCTTGGTTAATTCCAGTTCTGTTTCTGTTAATAAATTGCATTCATCGTTTAAACTTAAGGCCACCAACCCATTTGCCTGATCTTGATAGGTAGTAGCAACCAACAGAAATTTCTCCTGCTGAGAGTTTTTCTGCACAGACATCTTGATCACCATTGGTTCAAGAGTTGCTAAAGCCTGGGCAAAGACTGGCTCAGAAGATATCTCTATTTCTGAGCCAAGCATGGAATCCAATTCTGGCTGGTGATATTCTGCGATTACCTTGATTTTTGAGGCTCTGGGTTGATAAGGACAAATAATACAACGCTCTAGCTTGAGGATCTTTCCTAAACTGTCAACTGTTTGCTGCCAAATAATTTCTATATCCAGTGTCCGCCGGATATTTCTGGTAATTTTATTTAATAATTTTTGGTGTTGTTGAGATATCTGTCCCACATTACGGGAACGCAAAGCCCAGTTTAGTTGTGAAGACGGTTTTGAACCCTCCTGATTTGCTTCTTTGCCATTGACTTGAGCTTGTAATAACCTACCCATGATCAGAACCGTGGTCGCGGCTTGACCCAATTGCGACATAATCGGAGTAATTGTCAACTCTAACTCTATCAATTTCTGACTGCATTTAAACCAGCACTGAACCCTTTCCGGCACTAAAGAACTCAATACCCGGTGTAATTGTTCCAAATAGGCAACTTTATCTACTGGAGCAAAAGTTTCATTTGCATTCAGTGCTTCAACAATCTTCTCAGTATTTAAATCTAGGAGTTCCCTGCGCTGCCAATCAAATGTTAGATAGCGCCCGCTCCCATCTTGCGTATATACCAACTCAGAACTGAGAGATTGTAACAAGCCATCAGAACTACGGTTAATAGATTCCAGGTTCTGAGAAAATAAATTTGGCAATTGGGTGTTCCCAGTAATAGTCATTAATCGAATTGGATAGACAAATAGCTTTCCACCGTGCTTTTACTAAAGCTGTTTAAATTTTGGCATAAAGTTTTACAGCTTTCACACTTTCGATCGTGTATTTTTGATTTTTCTAGGATTTAGAGCGGTAAATTTTACATTTTTTAGCATTTAGAGGGACTCAAGCAGGGATTAATGGGACATTTTAATCGTTCCATTCACCTCTGGGGGGAACTGGTGTAAGCATTGGTGTACGAGTTAAGTCATCATCTCTAGGCACATCTCCCCGCAACCATTGGCGGATTGCTACCTCAATGACTTTGCTGGGATCATTGGTAAGATGCTGAATTTGCGCTATTAACTCAGAGTCCAAGCTAACCGCTATTTCTACCTTGTTGGGGTGCTTCTTCTCCGCATCGGTAGGCTGGTCTTGCATATTCATAGGTTTATATCTGCTAAAATTGTTTTATCTAAAGCTTTGTCAAGAAGTGATATGAGAATGACGGTGGAATTTGGGGAAAGAGACAAGGTAAGAAAAAATTCCACCCCTCCCCCCTTAACTCTTAACCCTTACCCCATTGAAATATTACCAAATAACCTTAAAAATTAATCGGTCTATGGATATGGGTATGAGGTCTGGGCTGTAAGGGTCTGGGAGATAATAGTGTATTATCTCCTATCTCCTGCCTTCTGCCTCTTAACCAATTACCAATTACTAATTACCAATTACATTACCCAAGAAAGCATTAAAATACATGAAGTAAATAGATTTCACTTTTGGTTTGCCTTAAGCAAAGATAGTATATGACTGACGTTCCCGCAGTTCGCATTCGCAATTTTTGTATTATTGCTCATATTGATCACGGGAAATCTACTCTCGCCGATCGCTTGCTACAAGCCACTGGGACTGTACAAGACCGACAGATGAAGGAACAGTTTCTCGATAATATGGATCTGGAACGGGAGCGCGGTATTACAATTAAGCTGCAAGCTGCCCGGATGAATTACACAGCTAAAGACGGTCAGCAGTATGTCTTAAACTTAATAGATACTCCTGGTCACGTAGATTTTTCTTATGAAGTTTCACGCTCTCTTGCTGCTTGTGAAGGTGCTTTGTTAGTAGTCGATGCATCCCAAGGAGTAGAAGCACAAACTCTAGCGAATGTGTATTTGGCGCTGGAGCATAATCTCGAAATTATTCCTGTTTTAAATAAAATTGATTTGCCAGGAGCAGAACCGGATCGAGTAATTGGTGAAATTCAAGAGATTATTGGTTTAGATTGCAGTGGCGCAATTTTAGCTTCTGCTAAGGAGGGAATAGGAGTTCCTGAGATTTTAGAGGCGATTGTGGAAAGAGTACCCCCTGCACCTGATCGAGTGAATGAACCTTTGCGGGCGTTGATTTTTGATAGCTACTATGACAGCTACCGGGGTGTAATTGTTTATTTCCGGGTGATGGATGGTAGTGTGAAAAAAGATGATCGCATCTATTTGATGGCATCGAGTAAGGAATATGATATTGACCAATTAGGTATTCTTTCTCCCACCCAAAAGCAAGTTGAAGAACTGCACGCTGGGGAAGTAGGCTATTTAGCAGCATCAATTAGGGCAGTAGCCGATGCAAGGGTGGGAGACACCATCACTTTAGCCAAAGCCAAAGCCACAGAAGCATTACCTGGCTACACAGAAGCTAACCCAATGGTATTTTGTGGAATGTTCCCCATCGACGCAGATCAGTTTGAAGACCTGCGGGAAGCTTTAGAAAAACTGGAACTAAATGATGCAGCCTTGCATTACGAACCAGAAACTTCCAGCGCCATGGGTTTTGGTTTCCGGTGTGGGTTCTTGGGTTTACTGCACATGGAAATTGTCCAAGAACGGCTGGAGAGGGAGTATAACCTAGATTTGATCATCACAGCCCCATCTGTAGTTTATAAGGTCATCACCATCAAAGGTGAGGAAGTGTACATTGATAATCCCAGTCGCTTACCTTCTCCCAACGAACGGCAAAGAATAGAAGAACCCTATGTCCAGGTAGAAATGATTACACCTGAAACCTACGTTGGTTCTTTAATGGAGTTGTCACAAAATCGGCGGGGTGTATTCAAGGATATGAAATATCTCACCCAAGGAAGGACTACACTCACTTATGAGTTACCTTTAGCAGAAGTTGTTACTGACTTTTTTGATCAAATGAAATCCCGTTCTCGTGGTTATGCGAGTATGGAATATCATCTCATCGGCTACCGTGAAAATCCGTTGGTAAAACTGGATATTATGATTAACGGTGATCCGGTAGATTCCCTAGCGATGATTGTCCACCGGGATAAAGCATACAACGTGGGTAGATCAATGGCTGAAAAGCTAAAAGAACTGATACCACGTCATCAATTTAAAGTACCCATTCAAGCATCTATCGGTAGTAAAGTTATTGCCAGTGAAAATATTCCGGCTTTGCGGAAAGACGTTTTAGCCAAGTGCTACGGTGGTGATATCAGCCGGAAGAAAAAGTTGTTGCAGAAACAAGCTAAGGGTAAAAAGCGGATGAAATCTGTAGGAACGGTGGATGTTCCCCAGGAAGCTTTTATGGCTGTGTTACGGTTAGATCAAAATTACTGAACAAGAAGGTGACAGAAGGCGGAAATAAGAACTAAGAATTTAGTTTTTCTCCCCTCCTCCTCTGCAACTCTACACCTTTACTCTCCTGAACCTGGAGATAAAAGCATAAAAAACCCGGTTTCATAATGAAACCGGGTTTTTTATGCTTTTATATATCCCAAATTGATATGATAGGGTTTATGAAAAAAACTATTAAAAAATTCAAAATTTTTCCTAATCACCCTTATGGTATTTGTCACACTTCCTATTTTGAGATAAATATAGATTTCTAAATTTTTGTAAAATATTAGGGAGTCGAATCAATGAAGATATTAGTGCTAAGTTGGGAATTTCCGCCCCGGATAGTCGGAGGTATCGCTCGTCACGTAGCCGAATTATACCCGGAACTTGTGAAGCTAGGACATGATATCCACCTGATTACGCCTGAAGTTAAACAGGCTTCTCTGTATGAAGTTGTTGAGGGTATTCATGTACATCGAGTGCCAGTTTCCCATAGTCATGACTTTTTCCACTGGGTAGCTAATTTAAACAAGAGTATGGGACATCACGGTGGTAAGTTGATTTTGGAGGAAGGCTCTTTTGATATTATCCATGCTCATGATTGGTTAGTTGGAGACGCTGCGATCGTTCTCAAGCATACTTTTAAAATCCCCTTAATTGCTACTATTCACGCCACAGAATACGGGCGCTATAATGGTATTTACAATGATACCCAAAGATATATTAGTGACAAAGAAAACTTGTTGGCTGATAACGCTTGGCGAATTATTGTTTGTACTGAATATATGCGTTCAGAAGTAGCAAGAGCATTACATAGTCCTGGGAATAAAATAGATGTGATTTACAATGGTATTCGCCCAGAAAAAAAACAGCATCACAAAGATTTTTATGCTCAAGATTTTCGCCGTCAATTTGCCGCAGATCATGAAAAAATAGTTTATTACCTTGGTCGGATGACCTATGAAAAAGGAGTCTCTGTATTAATTAATGCCGCTACCAAGGTACTTTGGGAAATGGCAGGTTACGTTAAATTTGTAATAGTTGGTGGTGGTAATACTGACCATTTAAAAAAGCAAGCTTGGGAATTAGGAATTTGGGATAAATGCTATTTTACTGGTTTTTTATCTGATGAATACTTGGACAAATTTCAAACCATAGCTGACTGTGCAGTTTTTCCCAGCCTTTATGAACCCTTTGGTATTGTGGCTTTAGAAAGCTTTGCTTCTAGAGTACCTGTTGTAGTTTCGGATACATGTGGTTTTCCGGAAGTAGTGCAGCATACAAAAACAGGTATTGTCACCAAAGTCAATAATCCGGATTCCCTAGCTTGGGGTATTTTGGAAGTTTTACAAAATCCAGGTTATCGACAATGGTTGGTGGATAACGCATACCAAGATTTAGAAAGACGGTTTAGGTGGAAAAAATTAGCCAAAAGAACGGAAGCAGTATATGAGAGAGTGATACAAGAGCGATCACAAATTGACTGGTAATTAAACACAAAGTAAAACTGAGGTTTTCGCAGAGCAGTAAAAAGAATTAATCATTACTCTGCATCTTCTGGCGTGAAAAAAGAGTACAAAACCAGTACGCTGGGAATTTTTCCCCGATTGATGCGAGAGTTAGGATGATTGCTGTTTGCGCCAAAAGGTAACTATGACAAAGGCATCCCCAAATATAGCACGGCGTTTGCAGAATGCAAAAACTACCCTGTTGAGGATGGTAAACCACATCATAAACCGTCTGAAAGCAAACTTGAGGCGATACTTCACAGGCATCTCCAAGGATGTGCATCCTCCATCAACTAAAACCACCTATAAACTGCCCACCTTAACTGGCCCCGTGCATAATTTGGGTGGAGGTGGTCCCGATGTTGATGACGCTATTCAGTGGATGATTAATCAAGTTAGAGGTGGTTCCAACTCCAATACCAAAGTAAATGTTTTAGTTATTCGCGCTGCTGGTAACGATAATTACAATCAATTAATTTATCGCATGAGAGGGGTAAATTATGTAGAAACATTAATCATTAGTAACAGACAAGAAGCCAACAGAACAGATATTTTTGATAAAGTCAGAAATGCTGGAGTAATCTTCTTTGCCGGTGGAGATCAATGTGAATATATTCGCAACTGGAAAAACACTAAATTAGAAGTTGCTGTCAAGGCAGTTTACGATAAAGGTGGTGCTATTGGTGGTACTAGTGCAGGTGCAATGATTCACAGTGAATATGTTTATGATTCCTGTGCTTGTGAAGATAGCATTGAAACTAACAAAGCACTCGAAGACCCATATCGAAATATTACCTTTACCTATAACTTATTCCAGTGGAAATTTTTGCGAAAAACGATTATTGATACCCATTTTGACGAAAGAAAAAGAATGGGTAGAATTATGGTTTTTATCGCTCGACAAATTCAAGATGGTATATCGGCAAATGCATTAGGAATAGCTATTAGTGAAGAAACATCTTTGCTTGTAGATAAAGACGGTATTGCTAAAGTCATAGGTAGAGGTTCTACCTATTTTGTACTGGGAGATCATCCCCCAGAAATTTGTCAACCTGGAAGTCCCCTGACATATTACGACTATAAAATTTGGAGAGTTCCTAGAGGTGAGACATTTGATTTAAATCAAATTCCGTCAAAAGGTTATTATCTTAGGAGTGTGAAACGGGGAAGATTTGATTGTGATCCTTATTGATTGAGTAATTATTGGACACAATTATGTAGGGGTAAAGCGTTGCGCTTTACCCCTACATAGAATCGTCATTAACGATTTTAAGCAACATTAATCAATTATTCTCACAATAAAGGTAATAATTTACCATATTCTGAATAAATAGGAACCCAACTTTTTTAATAAACCGGGTATCTGAATTTGCTAAAGAATGACTACTGAAGCACTTCTTAAACTTTTCACAGTAGTAATGAAATGTTCTGCTACTTTATCTATTTCTTCAACAGTATTAAATCTACCAATTCCAAATCGCACGGAAGCATAAGCTAATTTTTCTGGATGACCTAGAGCTGTCAGCACATAGGAAGGTGCAACATTATTTGAGGAACAAGCAGAACCAGAAGATACTGCTACCATTGGTTGTAAAGCTAAAGAAAGTGCAGCACCATCTACACCTTCAAGACTAATATTTAAATTTCCTGCCAACCGTTTTTGGGGGTGTCCATTAATATAAATGTCTTCGACAGTAGATAACTGTTTCCACAATCTTTCCCGCAGTTCTGTTAAGCGTTGATTTTCGGGTTCTTGTTCTGCTAAAGCAATTTCTACCGCTTTACCAAAACCAACGATTTGGGGTGTATATAATGTCCCAGAACGCATTCCTCTTTCATGGCCACCGCCATGCTGTTGTGCTGCTAGTTTAATTCTGGGGTTGCGTCTGCGAACATATAAAGTACCAATACCTTTCGGTCCATAGACTTTATGGGCTGTTAAGGACATTAAATCAATATTTAATGCTTCTACATCTAAGGGAATTTTACCAATAGCTTGAGCTGCATCTGTATGAAATATAATTCCTTTTTGACGGCACATTTTACCGATTTTATCTAAGGGTTGTAAAACCCCGATTTCATTATTTGCAGCCATGACTGATACTAAAATTGTATCATGACGCAAGGCTTTTTCTAATTGCTCTAGATCAATTAAACCATCTTGATTAACTGGAAGAACCATAATCTCAAAACCCATGCTTTTTAAATATTCACAAGGCTCTAAAATCGCCTTATGTTCAGTTGCAACTGTAACAATATGTTGACCTTTGGCAAAGTAAGCTTCTGCTACACCTTTGATGGCTAAATTATTGGCTTCTGTTGCACCACTGGTAAAGATAATTTCTTCAGGGTTAGCATTAATAGCAGTTGCTAAAATATCTCTGGATTGTTTAACAGCAGCTTCTGATTCCCAACCGTAAATATGACTAATACTAGCTGCATTACCAAACTTTTCTGTAAAGTAAGGAATCATTGCATTTAGTACCCGTTCATCTATGGGTGTGGTAGCGTGACAATCGAGGTAGATAGGATGACTGGACATAAATTAACTCAATCTTTAACTCAAAATTTGACCTATTTTCCTTAAAATTTTTAGAACTTGATACAGTTCGTTTTGACGTCTATATGACGTCTATATAAAGTAAATCTATCAGACAAAGCATACCTGGGTTTATCTTATTAGGTGAGTTTGATAAATTGGAAGTCTTCACTATTGATTACCAATGAATATAGAGGATAATCAGGGTGAGGATTAGCTAACATATAAGTAATTGCTTGGGCTATGGCTTTGGCTAAGGAGAAATTAGCCATTTTAGCCTCAATTACCAATAAATATAACTGCTATTAGAGAACTAAAACATCTATTTTATCGTTGATAATCCCTGTAATTTCTTCTCCATTTTCTTGTTGATCAGTAATTATTGTTTCACTAATTTGTATTGGTTCTCCTGTGGTAATATAAAAGGGAGACTGATAGAAACCAGCTAGATCCAGTAAGGGTTATAATACCACTAATTTAATAGCATCTTCCAAAATACTGGAGGTTTCTACCAAGCTAACATAGTTAGTCTTAACTCGGTCTAAATATTGCTATTATAATTCAGAGACTGTTGGTGACTCTTCCAAGCACTCTGTAAAAAAGAAGTCATGTTCAGACTTTTGCAGAGCAAATTTTTGCTTTAAGTCAGGAAGGTTAATATTTTGTGCTTGGATAATCTCAATCATATTTATTCAAAAAACTAAAAATGCTATTTATATTATATAAGATATATAAGATCTAAATGATAATGTTATTTTCTTAACATAATCTAGTTAGATCAAATTTAAATTTATTAACATTCTCAAAATAAACGATAAATAAATTAATGAAAGCTTGAAAAGAGGGGAAACCCGCTCACTACTAACTGTTTATTTAATAGCTAATTCTTGCAACTTATTTAAAGCTACTTGAAGATGACCTTTTGTTTTAACATTTGGCCAAGAGTAGGCAATAATCTTATCAGGTGAAATCAGAAATATTGAACGAGCAACTCCCATATATTATTTACCCACAAACTTTTTTAAACGCCATCCACCATAAGCTCCTATTAATTAATGTTGTTGGTCACTTAATAGGGTAAATGATAGGTTATGTTTGTCGATAAATTTGCAATGGGATTTACCATAATCTCGACTAAAACGTATTATTTTAGCTCCTAAAACAGTAAACTGTGATGATAAATCGGTGAAATCTTTTGCTTCTGTGGTACATCCAGGGATATCATCTTTGGGGTATAAGTAAAGGACTATCCACTCGTTCAAGTCAGCGAAGGAGACAAAAGTATCGTTTTGATCTGGGGTAAAAAATCGGGTGCTGATTTTCTAGTTTGGGGAATTTTAATCATGATTGAATTAATAAAAATAAAGGAGTTTGAAGCAGATATAAATGCTAATTTACAACTAATTTACAGTCAGGAGTCAGGATGTTTGAGAGATTGGTTAATTATCAAATAGGTATTTTTGGCGTTAGCCTGAAAAAGCTGACTGCTGATAGCTTAAGATTCACATAAATAGGAATAGGGCTTTGTTTTAAGAGGCTCCCAATTTTGCAGAGACATCGCAATATCATAACGAAAATTTATAATTCTTTTATCCTTAAATATTAATACTATTGGGAATACGAGATGGTAAGAGGTAGGAATATTTAACACCAGTTCCTATGAAAGGCTGTTGATTTGGGGCTGTAATTTTACATTCAATTTCCAATAAATAACTTTGAAATTGGGCTAGGACTTGTTTTTCAATTTTATCTGTAAGCTGAATAAACTCAGGACTCGCTAATTTATTCCAATTAATGCTACTTAGTGAAAAAGTTAATTGCATTTTCGGAGGTTAGATTTCTTATAAAGTGGGTGGTGTACTTGGTAGGCTTTAGTTTGCTAAAGGTGCATTAGGTAAATAACTAAAGTAATAATATTTACTGAAGTTTACGACTGCGTACTGTGGTCCATAGGTAAAAATGGTGATATTTGCAATGTCGATTAATTGCTGTAAGCTACCTACTTTTGTAAATCCAGGTATACGGGGATAGGAAGGTAATTCTTGGGGTTCTATTCCTGATGCTGCTACTAATTCTTTGGAAAACCATGCAGGTACTTGGGGAAAATCTGATTTGGGAGGGGTGTTGAGAGGTGCGCTTAGTTCTTCAGCCCTATTTTGTAAATAGGGGTCTTGTATTACTGCTTTGTTATCTGAATAGTAACGTTGTAAATAGCGAGTTGTATATTTTGTGCTCGCTTCCCATAATAACAGAGCATCGTTCCGGTAAGGAAAGTCTGGCAATAACTTCAGTTTTATTCCCCGCACTTCGATATCCTTTAATAAGGAACAATACCAGAAAGACTTTTCTCGATAGGCCTTATTCATCAAATTCAAGGAAGTTTCCATAGTGGGAGCAGTTAAATTTTCAATCCCTGAAACTTCTGCTAAGAATATACTATTACCACCATTGTTAATGGCGATCAAGAACTTAAAATAGGGCGATTTAAATTCATAAAATAGGTGATTAGTTGGTAACTTTATAGGAGTTGTGATCACTAATGATTCCATTAGTAAATGAGTATAACTTAAATGTGCAATTAATTCATGATGGGTTGCATCCGTAGTCTGAAAATATAACTTTTATGAGCAGTTAGGACAACGGCTTTTTCCGATTTTTCCGAAGGGGGAATTTAGTAAAAAGCCGAATAGTCAAATTTGGCAAGAAGGGAGAAAAGACCGGTAAAATTTTCTGTCTCAATTGGATGTTTGTTAGTCTCTGGATTTCATATTTTCACTGCTTGAAGCAAGCCTTGGATGGGTAATGTAATGGGAGCATCGACTATTGGAAGATACACAAGTTTTAGGAGAATATAAGGATCAGGATAAAAAAGAATGGCTCAAAGCCTGCTTATAAGAATTAGCAACATTCTTATATGAAGAAGCAGACAAAAGTCAGATAACAGACTTGGAAGGCATAGAAAAAACAGTAAGGATAGTGGATTAAATAACCTGTAACTCTGGTTGATGGGTGTAATTCCATT
>CAKZGI010000405.1 GCA_936914905.1 uncultured Trichormus sp.
AGTCTATGCTAAAACAAGACTGTCCTTTTTAAAGGTCATTGATCGTCCTGTCAATTTATACATTGTAAATACAGCAGAAAAGAACATCCTACTCAGAAGGTGTTACATGGCCCGTCAAGCGTACAATCTCTTCATAGATGGTCCTGCCATGTTTATTTGTTTTTCAATCTTAGAAGCTGAAATTTTATGTATCATGCATACATATTGAATAAGAGCTCGCTACTTCATCTGTTTTTGAGAAATGTTTTTACATACCATGAAAATGCTTGATGTACAGCTCTCCTCCCAGCACGCGGAAGAACTCCAGCAAAGAAACCACTAATTCCGTGCACCTAAAACATGGCACCAGGTGGGTAATACAAATAAATATACACATATAAATACATATAGCCCAGCAAATATTACCTTGAATATACTACATGCCGCTGATAATATATTGATCTGGCCCCTGTTGTACAACTGCATCCTTGTTCGAATCTTATTTAAAATGCATCCAAAGAAATAATAATAATAATTAGGTCTAAAGTTGTATCCATGGAAAAGTACAAATCAATGTAATGAGTAATAACTAGGGAAATTTAGAGCATAGACGAATTCGTAGTGACAAACTAATAATGATTCAACAGAATCTAATTTTACAAAATGCAGCGTTTTTTAGCTTGGAAGCATGCTGTGGCATATCCACTGGCATGAAGAAGCTATATGCTCTGAGATTCTTCCATACAAATAGAAAGGAGAGTGAGAGAGTGCTCTCTCCACTTTCGAGTACTGCATTAATCTTTACCACGCATACTTCTTCCTCCTTTGAGAACATTTTACCTTGTAGTTGCAAACCAATGGGTGTATATATTATGATTTTCGTGGAGAGCTCTTCCTATTTTATGAGTTCTAGGTTCCACCTTGACAAGAGCTATGCAAGCTTCTTGCTTTGATCTGATGCTTTGGCTATATAACCTCACATAAGATAGGGCTTCCAATATAAGCTATCTTGATTACCTCTGCCCACTGATCCATTAACTATTTGTACAGAGTTTTGTATAACATCCCTGTTAGAAACCACAGTTCCATAGACAAGGCATCATTCTTGCATTGACCTTAGACACTATTTCAAGGGCCTTACCACATCTGGTGGATGCGTCAAAACAGTTGCACTTGCTCCCGCAACAGCTCCTGGCCGATGAGAAAATAGAGTGTGAAAATGGTGGCTCATATAGATCATATCTCTGATACTTTATGTACAACAATTATAGCCCATGATCAACCAAATGTTTTACCAGCTAGAAAATTTAAATGCAAACGTGAACTTGTTTCTCGACCTTGCCATTCTATGTCATCACAGTAAATGGCAACAGGGTAGCATTAGCATAGCAAAATAAACTGAGACATCAGATTAATCTTAAAATAATTTAAAACCTGATAATTTCCTTTGTGTGGTGCTGTATAAGAGCAGATATAAACCAGAATATGGAGCATCTCTCAGGATTGTCGGAAGCAAACCACTGTATAGGCCTACAAATAAAAACAAAAGACGTAGATAATCGAATAGGACATGCCATACACATAAAAAATACTAACCCCTATGTCGTTCAAGAAATTACTTCTCAATCCTTCTGTCCGGCTAATCAGGGTTAGTGCACTCAAGATATTAGAGTACCGTACACCTGATACTGCTTCATACTGCAATCCCCTGCATTGTATTGGCAATCAGCTCTACCCAGCTAAGATGAAGGTTAAAACTAGCTACTTACTTTCCTTAACACACACTCACGGATATCTATATCTATTTGAAGAGTATACAAGTTTGACTTTGAAGCTAATTCTTAGGGAACGCTATTTATGCCTGTTTCCAGTAATCTTATCGTTTTCAATTAACTCCAAGGGCATTTCTGGTATGCAGTTTTGAAGCTAAACATAGGCCAGAATTCGCAAAGACCAACCTGCCGGTGGTTGTCTTTGTGGTTTTTTGCCTTTTCCTCTGGTACTCATAACTTGCCGCTTCCAGTATGGACAAGGAATCATGCATTCAATGTTTCAAGCATCACCTTAGTAGTGATTAATCAGTACATACTCATAATATCATCATATGATGCATGATATCCATCCTTTGATCATATAAATGATGAATGCATCACTTCATTTGTGTTGTTGTGTGCCAAGCCATCAGTAGTCATTTACCATTATACTACACAAGGAATCTGTCATTGATGGAAAAAACAATTAATCCTATACCCAATTTTCAACAACCATGATGGGACAAAAGAAGGAAGTGGAAGCCATAAGAAAGGATACCTTTTTGAAGGGATAATAAGCAAGAGAAAATTCAGGATCATTGTATTTCGAGATTAATGTTTCAATACATCTTAAATTCAGTTACACATGATCCATCTATTTATTGTTTTATTAAGTTATTATTATTTCACACCCCCTGTTTTCTTTTTGTACTATTGGGCAGGATTGTCTAGGTACATGGGAGATAAATAGATGGATTGGACTTGATCTAAATACATAACATTTAGGAAATATCTAAATTAAGGATATAGTCCTTAAGCACCATTCGAATTCAAGAGCTGGAAATAACTTTGATAGTCGGCTACTTGTGTAAATAAGTGTGTATAGTATATTGTGAGGAGACCAGTGGTTCTATCTGCAAGTTCCTTTAGATAAAAATATTTGCATCACTGTGTTTTGTATTTTCTCTATGCTTTACTGTATTTGATGAGATCGATAGAGCACTGATTGTCAAAGTTTAGGTCAAATCTTGGAGAATTTCTTTGAATTTCTGATTCAATTTTCAGTTGTATAGCCATACTCCTCTTTTGCAGCTTCGGTCCCTACCCTGAATTCTGCTTCACTGGAATCGAGTGTCATTCTTCCTTGTTTCTTAGAACACCATGATAGAGATCCTCCAGCCAAAGTATACCCAAAGCTTGTCTGCAACGGACTCAGATGTTTGATACATGGACACTGGTGAAATGAAAAATATTACCTCACAATGCAGTTTCTTCGCTTCATTTGAGCCTGCCCCTACAGGGAATACTCTCACATGCACCAACAACTCCTCCTATCCTGTAATGGGAGTTCATAAGATCGTTCTAACTACTACTAATGGTAGTTCTTTCACATTATCGGATGCTTTGTTTGTGCCAGGTATCAAAGAAGAATCTGTTGTCAGTTTCAGCATAAGCCAAGATTGGCTTAGCTTTGATATTTTTTTATGACAAATGTACAGTAATGCTCTATCGAATAGCAATGTCATTATTGTTGTTGGCATTTTATGTCATGGGCTGTATAAGCTCTTAGACTGAAAAATCTACGAATGATTCAGCAAGTGCAGTATAAGATTCTCAAGCTATGTCAGATGCAAAGCTTTGCTCATCTGAAGTTGCAAGTTTGCTTCGCCTACGAAAATCTGAATGGTGTCCTCTTTGCCCAAACTTGAGGCACCGGGAAAACATATATGTGAAGGCTGTATTTTGGGCAAAATGCAGCGTTCATCCTTTCCAAAAGATGGTCAAGTTTGAGTTACACAGAAATTGCAGCTTGTTCACATGATGTCTGTGGTCCTATGCAGACACCTTCTTTTGGTAATTATCTTTACTTCGTGACTTTTATTGATGATTTTTCCAGGCATGCATGGATACATCCACTAAAAGCAAAGTCCAAAGTGTTTATGTACTTCAAACAGTTTCTAGTTTTGGCTGAAAATATGTCAGCATGTAAATTGGGCACCCTCTGTTCTTATCGAAGGGGGGAATATATGTCTTCTTATTTTAATTCATTTCTGGCTGAACATGGGATAAAACATCAAAGTACAGTGCCGTATACACCTCAACAGAATGGGGTTGCTGAAAGGAAGAACATGTCACTCATGGAGATGGCCAGGTGTATGGTTAAAAGCCAGGCTTTACCTCATAGTTGCTGGTTGGAGGCTGTCATGTGTGCAACATATGTACTTAACAGGTGTCCCACTAAAGCACTGCAGTCTATCACTCCATATGAGGCTTGGCATGGCCGAAAACCATCTGTTGCTCATTTGCATGTTTTTGGTTGTCTGGCATATGCATTAGTGCGTGGACAACATCGCAAGAAATTAGATGACAAGGCAGTGAAATGAATTTTTGTTGGTTACGGTTCAGAAAGTAAAGGCTACCGTCTATATCATCCACAGACTAAATGCATTCTGGTTAGCCGTGATGTTGTATTTGTGGAGGATGCAATTCAGTCATTGCTCTCATCTACTAAGGAGACATCATTTAGCTCCAAGGATTTGTATGACACTTTATTGCCTCTTTTTACATGTGGACAGTCTAGTACTGGTACGGTTGAGGCATCTTCTCAACCTTTGTAGGTTTCTCATGACGAGGCAGATAATTCCATTTCTGATGCAGATTTACATGATGCACTTACTGATGAGAAGGATGATATAAAGAAGGCAAATAATATGCCTAAAATGGTTAGTACAAACTTTTGATGACAGCAAATTAGATGCTCCTCTGTCATTCATACTCGTCCAGGTTCTCATGGTGCTGCTTTTGCATCAGATTGTTATGCTATGGCTGCATCTAGTCTTTGTGATGAAAATGAGCCTGTTTCGTTTGATGAGGCACAAAATTCAGGAAATTGGATGGCTGCTATGCAATCAGAATATGATGCTATTATGAAGAATGGTACATGATCTTTGTGCGACTTGCCTCCGGGCAAGAAGGCTATTGGCACTAAGTGGGTGTATAAGCTGAAGCGTAAACCTGATGGAACAGTTGACAGGTATAAGGCTAGGCTTGTTGCAAAAGGTTATGCTCAAGAAAGAGGCATTGATTTTGATGAAA
>CAKZGI010000406.1 GCA_936914905.1 uncultured Trichormus sp.
CGATATCCCTTTGCGATAACGTCACCAACAATATCGTAGAGTTATAAAGGAGCCAACCATGGTCATATCTTCCCCTTCAAATTTCCATAGCTCTTCATCCAAGAATGACCATGCAATGGAACCCTATGCTTAGACTCCTTTGTCCACCAAGTGGGACATAAGCCATAAAATCCAACACTTGTCAAGTCTGTATACAATCTCACAAACATTGCTCGGTAGACTCACATGAATGATTGCATCTCACACAATTCATGGGGTGACAAAGTCGTTTTCTTTGCTTGTGCTCTCTCCCAAGTCCTCTATTAGGACGCCTGCAAAAAATACGGGTGAGATAACTCTATTTCGCATATGAGAATTATCTTCAGCTGAGCCATTGTTATGCATCAATATTAAGTGACCTAACTACTGGAAAAAGGGAAGAAAAGCACTCTCCAATTTAGGGTTGGTGTGGAATAATTTAGTGGAACTCTCAAAGGTCCCAAGTTAGAGAGGCTGTCGGGTCATGTTTTTGGGCCCACAATTGTCAATCAACTGCTATGTCCTTGGGATTTGGATAAAGATGGCATGGCAGCAAATACCACTATTCACACCTGTCCTAACCTTTGTGACACAACACCATTGTCAGCATTAGCGAGCCGATGCAATCTCCCCCTTTCTTGCACGTGGAAGAACAAGAAGATGCCATCGTCTAGCTTTCCACAAACCGTAGACAAAAAATTATTCGTAACTGCACTTCAACCTCAGTATATTCTATCTCACATACCCAATTAGCTGCTTTAAAGTCCTCAGTCACCAGCCAACCTCCCTTATCCCCATAGTTCTAGTTGCCTACTTCCACGCTCTACGAGGAAATTTATCCATTCCCAAAGCAATTTCACCGGTCCTTTGACAATTGTCGCCCAAACTAATTTCGGCCTTGAGTCGAACATATGCCCATGTTCTACTAGATCAACAGTTATTTGTCCCATTCTTCTAAGCTGAAGGCTGAAGGGCTGCTCAACCTCTTTCAAAGTTGTCTACACATTACAAATCCCTCTGATACAACTATTTTCCCAAGTTTGGAAGCTATGCAACTAAATCTAGCATGAAAAACCACCGACCATTCTCTTTCCAACAACCCCAGTTCTGTAAACAAGTACTCCTGGTCCGGCTCAAGAGAGTTAGCTCATTGCAATAAACTTACTTAGCAAGGGCTGACATTGTTTTTGAGACTCAATGATTCCTTGGCCACCCTTAGAGATAGGATGGATGATGGTTTTCCATGCCACTTCGCCCTTGGCATTTCCGTCCTCCTTTCTTGACCACAGAAAACATCTTATCAACCTCAGACAGGCAGGTTTCCGAAAGGGGTTCACAACTTTGGATCATACTTTGACCCTCCGAGCCCTTATTGAGGAGGGAAGGCACCATAAACAGAAAATTTATTGTTGCTTTGTTGACTTCCGTAAAGCCTTCGACACCGTACCCCGGGCTCGGCTCATGCAACGCCTACAAGCTCTTGGAATCCCAATGGAGATACAATGGGGAATCTATGCACTTTATGAATCGGTTTCGGGAAGAGTCCGAACCCCTAATGGGCTGTCCGAATCTACGAGAAGCACGGTTGGGGTAAAACAAGGATGCCCACTTTCACCCACTCTTTTCGGTCTTTACATAGACGAAATATCTGAGTATATAGAGAGATGGGGAGGCTCAGGAGCAGGCTTAGCAGGGGTAACAATACCAATACTGCTATATGCCGACGACATCGTGCTAATCTCCGATTCCCCGGAGGGATTACAAAGACATCTAAATGCCCTAAAGCTATTTTGTACAGATAAAGACTTGTCTGTAAACCTCAATAAAACTAAGGTAATGGTGTTTAACACCACTCAGGCATGGGTGACAAGAGCAGAACCAGAATTCTTCTTTGGAGATGAAAAGGTGGCATACACACGATCCTATACATACTTAGGAGTGACATTCACAGGACCTCGGCTGTCTCTACATGAAGCTGCATGCGCCCGACTCTCCCGTGGATATGCAGCCCTTGGTACCCTCGAAAGACAATGTGCACACATCCAATTTCAAGAACCACGAACTAAGCTGTGGTTATTTGATACACTTGTAGCACCAACTCTCTTGTATGGTGTAGAAATTTGGGGACCGAGCTCTTACAAGGGGCACAAATGGACAGATCTAGAGAGACCTCTAGTCTTGATGATTGGCCGCATGATCAGGAGCAAAGCATCTGTACCTCATGATATCGTGCGGGCCGAGATGGGAGCAGCCCCAATAGCAGTCGAGGCCCTACTCCGATCAGTGACTAACATCCAGCGTATATGGAAACTCCCCAAGGAAAGGTACCCAAGACTTGCACTTATGTCATCATTACAACTCACAGCACATGGAGACACCCATTGCTGGTATGCTGAGATGCAAGAATGGTTCCTATCACATGGAATGAACATAAATGCCCTACCTCCGTTCCAATACAGCCTAGATTGCCCACATCTAAATATGACCAAGACAGAAAAAAATAGAGTGATCCGTGCTGATATCATCAAATTGAACAATGAAAGAACATGGACCAGCCCCACGACACCTCTTGGTAGAAAGATGGCCCAGTATAAGGCCCTTTTTCTACACATATCACAAGATGGATTTATTCTCAGGCCTTCTTACATGGATACCCATCTCTCCCATGCACTCCGCACAGTGATTGGTCAGCTCAGGACATCCTCACACCAGTTAGAAATTGAGAAAGGCAGATATGCAGGCAAACCCATGGCAGAAAGAATATGCCAATTATGTCATCGGGAAGTGGAATCGGAAGAACACTACGTTTGCCACTGTTCAGTATTTTATGAAATAAGAGGACGATACCATTGTCTCTTCCAAAATGGTTTTGGCCCACTACCCACGATAATGGAATACAAAGACCAACGGTGTTTGGGATTATTCTTACTAGAGCTAAAGAGACATAGAGAGAAATTGCTAAAGGTAGATAATACAGCCACAACAACCCACCAACAAAGAACCATCACGAATTTCTTCACTCCGATGACTCTTCCTCATGACACAATTCAACCAGGGAATATACACGCTCCCCGAGTACAAACAAAGGGGGTCAGCATTGACCAAGCAATTGGAATGTGTCGAGCACGCAGGCCACGAGCAAAGGGACCAAGGCCTCGCCATCCATGTCATCGACAAATCAAGGCCATCATTACAAAGCAACCAAAGACACCCCCCTCGTCTTGGAGATCTCTCTATCCTAGAACGGCCCATGTTGGAGATTTTCCGAAGACAAAAGCTTCAATCACTCTAAGCACATGATCATACGCAGTAAGATTTTATGTATAGTTATTTTAGTTTATTTTCTTTCTTTGTTTTTTGAGACATAACAATTGAAGATGTATATTCTTGTTCAGTCTTATAGGTCATTTTGGCCTCTTAAAAGGAGTTAATCTATTTTCTTTCTTTCTCCCTGCTTGAGAAAACTTGGCATTGCTCTAAAACAATTACGCCTTTTTTATCTGAAGAATAATGTTGATATTTACCTCTCAGGTCTCCACTCCCACTGGGCATCCAAGATATCGCCCTGATATGCTTTTCAGGATCCATCTAAAATCTGGATCAGGGTTCCAAGGCAGTACGATAATCACACACCCAAAAGCCTACTGACTTATGCCAATTGTTAAGGTCCGTGAACCTTGACAAAAAGTGGTTAAGGCCCTTTTTGCTCTTTTCAGATTGTCAATGTTGCCATGAAGGTATAGGCTGGTGTCATCCATAATTCCATGGCAATCAAAGGATCCCCATTGGGTGGAATACCCTCACTTAACCTCTGCTGGGGATAGATACATATGCATGGTTTTAGAAAATAATAGAAACAAGTTTGGAGCAAGAGGACAACCCTGTCTTACTGAGTGACATAGTGGAAACCATTGGCCTTTTTTTCCAGCTGTGAGTATGCTATTGTGGGCGGGCCTATATAGGATGGTAACTCTTGTGACCCATTCTTAGGAAATCCAAACCATAATGAAGTGCCATGCAAGAAATCACAATCCTGGAGTAGCTGTGAAATTAACCATCGTGGAGTCACTAAGATGGTATTCTTGAGAAAACAGGAGATTCTTCATACTTCCAGCCGGACAGCTTTGAAGCTCCTGTTTAGATTGACCCTTGAAACTTCTGCAGAGGTGTGAAGGAATTGCATGTTTCAAGGTATTATCTTTATTATAAAGAAAATGTAACACAGCCAACAATATACCCGAATAATGCAGAATTACTCACATCTAAAGTTCCTGCTGGCCAGAACTGTATTTAGCCTGATGAGTTCTTCTCAGTGTGTGTCTGCTGCTTCGGTGCACACATAGACTTTCTCTGTTGGAGTGGGCCATACACTGAGCCACTGGTTCCTTAGTAGCACCACTCACTCTGGCCGAAAAATGTACGATTCCTGTCCTGTCAATATCCTTATCTTGGTGCGCCGAGTTAGACATTTCCTTAGCTGCCATATTGTCAATTTCCATGGCTCCTACATCTTTCCTTGTCAATTGAATATAATTAACTGAGATCTAATCATCACACATTTCACCCCATGCAATCTCAGTTCCAACCTCCTCATTACGAATATGGATTGCCATTTCATCGTGGTTACCCAAATCTGATTGAATCTGCAAAGAGTTTCTTGTTAGGGCAGACTTAAAATAGTGTCCTGCTTAACTACATATAAGGCATTGTCCAGGCAAGCTTCCATGTACAATGACAATGACCACTGTCTAGAGTAGGTAAACTTAACACCAGTTGAAGGTTATTGATGCCCGAAA
>CAKZGI010000407.1 GCA_936914905.1 uncultured Trichormus sp.
TATAAAAATAAGGGTTTAAGATAAAGTACAAGAAATAAGGCTTTGATAGAAATAGGGTTTGAGATAAAGTACAAAAAGGAGAGTTTAAGAGAGAGAATAAGGAGATAGGCAGGTTGTCTATCTGTATTAGAGTGGGGGTGTGCACGGGGGGAGGCGACATCTTGTCGTGGGAGCAACATTCGCAACGCGAGCATATTTGTGCGTAGATATGCGCACGGCGCGGCTCTTCATCTGGCGGGCACTGTAGATCTCTCGGTGTAAAGTGTTAAGTGCTGGTGTTGATAAACACTCGGTATGTGCGATACGGTTCGGGTTACACGATAGTACGCGGGCTCGTTCGCCAAAATCTCGTTCCGGTGTGTAGTGTAGGAAATTTCATTCCATGCCCACAAGTTTTGTCGAAATTGCATCACGTGCCCCTAGGTTTTTTTCCCTAGCTCTTCACTTTTCTTTTCTTCTCAGTTTTATTTTCTTTTCTTTCGTTTCTGTCTCTAATCTCTATTCTCTTTTGTTGTTCCATTTTCTCCTCCATTGTGGACAATGCATTAGGCCTTAAACTATGCAACCCTCTCTTAAACATTGACAATGCATCTTTTCATGCTTTCATGGTCAGAGTTAACTTTCTAATTCAACCAACATTTGGATCACAATGCTCTTGCTCTATAGCAGTAAACATTCCATCCGAATGCATCTCAATAAGATGTCTATAATCAGTAATGAATCCTTGAGCTCGGCCATATGTTTCTTTGTCATCAACATAACTCCCATAATGTGTTTGCATTTTGAGGAATCATTAGGATAATCGCAGTACTTGGTTTGGGTTGATATGATATACCTTGTTGGAAATACCTAACCCCTTCATTTGTCATGCTTTAAATAGAGAACAACATTCCCAAATAATCAACCACTCTAAATAGTATCATCATCCTCAACGTAATGAGATACTTTAGCCTTTGCTTGCATCATTCGAGTTCTTTGTTCGGTACTATGTGCTTTGAGCAAGAACCAACCTGAATCACAAATATCTTGCTTTTGTTTGTACTACTCTAGAACCGTTCCACCAGGATGGGAGCCAATCACACTATTGTGAACCAATGTGATCAATAAACATAATATGGATCTATTTACTCATCCTCTTGGTGCTACTTGATGAAATGCCAATGTCTTTCCGTAATATTAGTCGTATCCATTCCTCCATGTGGATAGAGCCCTCCAAGTTTCGGCCAAAGCGAGTGCCAAACACAACCTTTGTCACACCATGACCATTCAAGCAAATTAAGCATAGGTCTTACCCTATCAAATTCACTAATTTGCCTCAAGTATAAATCGTGAAAACCGTTTTCAGTTGGACATTTTAAAAGTTAAGCGAGATAAATGCACTTGTCAAAATGTCAAGAAATCATTGGGGTTACCCATTGGGTAAACCTCCAGAGGTTCCATATTTTTGGGTTTACCCGATCAATAAACCCCTCGAAAACTGTTTTTCCACTTTCTAAAAAATCTTTAGACCGGTGTAAGGGTGGAGATAGACACTATGCCTAACTTATGCCCTTCTCAGTCAAACTTTTTTAGGGAACGGACGTGTTTGACCCCACTGTTGGGTAGCCCACGAAGAGAACCTGTCATTTGATATTCAAACCTGATGACAACCATAAAGTTAGAGAGGGTTGAATGTTGGAAGGGATCAACTATTCTCCTCAAAATCCATGCTCCCAAAGAAAGAAGACATCATCTAGATTTTATTATTTCACGGCTACTTTTAATATTATCATCATCCATAAAGCTGGATGATTTTGGGTTGTGAAACTCGATTTACGTCGTAGGTGCTCAAAATGACTCCAGCATTAGCCCCCAGCATGCTCAAAATAAGATAATTCTCCATTACATTGCCTATTGGTTCAATTCATGCAAACTCGAACAATTCACATGGAATGCCTCACATCCTGAAATCTTGCAGATTGGGAAAATTCAGATACTATCCATAGAAGTACACTGGATATTATAGATTGGGAGAATAAAGAGAATAACAATTTTTGTAGGAGGAGCTGAATAAGTTTTGAATGTACTTGTCACCTCAAAGAATTGGGAATATCTAAAAATGATGAGTTTGTTAGGTTGATCAGTCACTCGTAATAAATAGACATTGTTTTATTTTAGATCTGAGTTAACTATGGAGCAAGAAGAATGTTTTTACTCCGCTGCGAAGTTGCTTCCCGATGGGTGTGCCACCTTTTTACGCACGCTCATCGGCTGCCTATGAGGGTGGGTTTGTTGTTGTTGAGGCTGGAAATATTGCTTCCCACTGTTGTGGTCGTCCGATAATGATAATGAAGATGATGGAGGTGGTGCCTCTTCACTGTCTTTTGATCGTTGGTTAAGCTTCATTTTGGGGCTTGTTTCATACTCACTCCCCATCTCTGAATTCTCTCTCCTATATTTTCTCATCTTCCCATCACTCAAATTTGCAACATTTTGATCGTGATCAGCTGTAGTGTGTCTATTGAAACCTGACAGTGATGTGTCATTATCCAATGTTCCCCTCACCTGCACCACATCACAATACACAATTGCATCATTATCCTTTGAGAATCAAGCATGTGGCACATCCGCTCCTGTTTCTTAGATCTATGTAGTGACAAGAGAGAACGATAATCACAGTACACAATTGCATTGTATAACTTTGCGAATCAAGCATGTGGCACAATGCCTCCTGTTGCTTAGATGTAATGACAAGAGATAAATATAATCGACAATACATTATGCAGTTTCTTACCCTCAAAGAAATTCTTTACAATCATTTTCCAAACCATGCAGATGGAAACCGTGGATTTCAGTTCAAGTTAGCAGTGCATGACATTTAAGTACTGTAAACTTTAACAAAACTTCCAACACAATATCCAAAAATTGGTCACACATTTGGAGTATGTGTGCCAAAACCAGAATTCTTGACGATAAAAAATCCGAAAATTTCTCACCTGTCTAATTGGCGGAGAAAACATTGTGGCTGTTGCTGCTGAGGTTGGTCTCATTTCTTGGCTTGCCATAGTTTGCTGGTACTCGGTACTCGACATCATGTCAGGCTTCTGATTCCCCTTGTACTCGGCACTCGTAGACCCACTATAGTCACTCCCAAACGCTTGACTCTCTAATGCCAACTTCTTCAACCTCCCCATCTCAATATTGTAGTTGTTGCCATTTTCATAATCATAATCTCTGCTACCCTGCCCAGATCTTAACCCTCTGCTGAGATCTGACAAAGAAATTTCATCTTCCAATGCTCTCACAACCTATATAACTCCATCACACAATGTATGGTTTTATTATCTTCTATTTCCTTCCCACTTTCCAAACCAGTGAATCAATGTTTCATCTCTAAAGATCTCTCACCTGTCCCATTCTAGGCCGCTTACTTGCCGAATGGCGAATACATGCTGCTGCTGCTTCCGCCATTCGAAGCATCTCTTTGGGATCATAAACTCCATTCAAGGCAGGATCTGCTATTATGTCCAAGTAGTCTTCACAGTTTATCTGATTCAGGACTGGCCGTGCCTGCATATAGTTATATATGGGCCAACAAGGTATTGTATGAACAAACAAAAAAACCTTCAAGCAAATCATACATCAACTGCCTATATCTACATAAGTACCCATTCGACCAAACTTTCGTGCCCCAAGGGTTGAGATGCATCCACGGGTTTCCGACCTGTCAACAGCTCAAGCAGCACGACACCGAAAGAAAACACATCGGACTTCTCCGTGAGCTTCCCACTAGAAGCATATTCAGGGGCAAGGTACCTATATTACCCACAGCAACGTGATCAGAGGTTGTGTTTCCAAACTAGCAGTTTAATGAGTAGCTTGCATGTAAAACAATTAAGTACCCAAATGTCCCCATTACTCTTGTTGTCACATGAGTGTCTGTATCAGAGGTCAACTTTGCCAACCCGAAATCAGAAACCTACCACTACACGCTTATTAGAAGTGTAGATCGACATCTTGGCTGAAAAATATAGCAAATACATGTCATCATAGAAAAATGCATACCTGTGACTCAAACTTGTCATCCAGAAGGATGTTTGAAGATTTGATGTCACGATGAATTATCCGTGGATGGCCTGGTTATGAAGTAATGGTTGAGAGCTCAACCAAAAAAACAAGAAAAACTCGGAGTTATATGGCAGTGACTCACAGTCTTCATGTAGGTACGCCAATCCCCGTGCAGCACCACAAGCAATCTTGAGTCGCATCGGCCAATCTAAAACCGATCCATCTCTCCTCCCTGCAAAGGAGAATACCGTGTCTAAGTCAAAATGTGTCAAGCAGATTCGATTAAACAGAGGGGAAAGGCTGGGGAGGAAGGGGTACACACTGTGTAGATGGTACTCAAGGGTCCCATTGGGGACATAGTCATAAACAAGCAACCTCTGGCGCTCTGAGATGCAATAACCAACGAGAGACACAAGATGCCGATGATGTACCCTGCTAATGATCTCTACCTCAGCTTGAAATTCCTTCTCACCTTGTGACGCTCCAACTTTCAGCTGTTTCACAGCCACAAGCTGCCCACCAGACACTGTTCCCTTGTATACGCATCCAAACCCACCTTCCCCAAGCTTATTGGAGATTGAGAAACCATCTGTTGCAGCCTCTAGCTCTTCGTATGTGAAACAATATTTCGAATTGGCCGCATTTGGAATCGTATTGTGCTCTTTCTTGGGAAGGGGGGCAATTACCGGAGGGGGTGGAGGCCGTGGTTCAGATGGAATCCTGTCAGTAGCATGGGAAACAGAA
>CAKZGI010000408.1 GCA_936914905.1 uncultured Trichormus sp.
ACCTTTTCTTTTTCCCTCTCTCCAGTTTCTCGCATCTCCGGTGGTCTAGATGGACCTGCTGCCTCACCCATGTGTCTCCTCTTTTCTTCCACGTATACCTTATGCATTTGGCACAAGGCATCCACACTTGTGCGGTCCACCGGGCACTCCCATCCCGTAACTTTACGGATATCATCTGCTTGGCCACGGATAACGTCTGATCTGGTATCTGTCGCCATCTCGATTACCTCCGGCCAGAAGGTTCCTTTCCCTCCGGACGCCTCTCCTACACGTATCCCTGCGGTGGTCGCGTAGTTCCTTTGGGGAGTCGTGATCCCTTCAAACTCCTTCTTCATTCCCCCGTTTCGGTAGTTTGGCTGTAGTGGTTTACGGGAGTCCATGGAATGGAGGAATCCATTATCATAGTAAACCAGATCACGCCGTAGCGCTTCCTTCAACTTTGCACAGTTCCTGCGACCGTGTTCGGCACTATCGCACCATATGCACCGTGAGTCTCTGTAGCGCGACTTTGCAGCCCGTTCCGCTGCCTTCACCTGTGCGATTTTAAAGTCCATGAATTCTTGGACCATTTGTTCCATGTCTGATGGTTTACTGGTCTCGATCAGCTTGTCGGAGGATCGCGGTTGCTCTTCCGTTCCGGATCTATGTAACGGTTCAGGTTCTGGGGTCTTATCCTCGAGCCACTGTTTCCTTTTCGTAAATCGGCTTACGCTACTCCTTACATTATCCCATTCTCCCGTGAGACCGCTTTCTGTGGTCGTATCTTCCAGTAGTATCCCAAGATCGTGACGATCCCGGGCATCTACCGCTTGTAAGAACATCTCTACTTTGTCCGGCATAAGGATCGTCTGATCCCGTGCCGATAGTCTTCCAAATCTCTCTTCGAATTCTGTAAGGACTTCGAGGACCTTCATTCCTCGTTTCGCCATTCCTACCCAATCCTCAAACCCCCTCCGTGTTGCCTTGGAGGTGTCTTCCATAGAGTATGTTGTCTTTAGTGCTTCTTCGAATGCCGCCCACGTAGGGTGTTGCTGCTGTATTTCGTGGATGCGTACTTGGAGCCCATCCGTGGCCATACGGTTGAACGAGAGCACTTGCAGTCCATCCGAAATACCGCATCGCAGCATCTCTGACTTGTAATCGCGTAGATAACGGGACACGTCTTTCCCGTTAAATTGCCCGTGTCGTTGTACAAGGCGCTCTACTGCTGCTCCGACTTCCGACATAGCACGTTGTTCTTGCAGCAACCGCTCAAACATCATCATCATATTTACTTGAGCCTGTGGGACCTCCATCCCTTTACTACCCGTTTCACGTCGGGTTCACCAACTATGTCGTGCCGTACGGCACCGGATCCGTGCGTGAGTCGGGTGGAACCGCCGGGGTTTTGGACCAAGAGAAGGAGAATCAACCGGTAACAACGAGAAACACAGGACCAAGAAGGAATAAGTAAATATCCGTGGGAAAATTTAACCTTGATTTCGTTTCTTATTGATCGGATTTGGCTCCTGGATATCCACCAGGATGACCCCAAGAAAAGATACAATTGCTCTCTAGATATTCGCTAGAAGATGTCTGATTACAAGAGATGAGCACGTTTCTATGTGCTTTATTTGAGTAGATGAAAGCCAAAATTTGAGTCCCTGACTCTATGCCAACCCACTCCTTATATAGGCTATGGAGTGGGTCGTCAAAGGAAAAAAAACGCATGTTTGGAAAGAAAACGCAACATGCAAAAAAAACGCAAATTAAAGTAGGCAAAAACGCAGAGAGAAAAAAAAACGCACAAAAAACATGCTTAGAAGTGGGAATCGACCCTGGGACCTTTGCTTTTTGAACCTATTGCTTTATCCACTGCACCATACTCAAGTCTTTGGTTTATTTGTTATTTCTTGTCCTCTTTTCTTCAGCTCCAACGTTCCTTCTCTTCTCCAATTCTTCTATTACTCTTCCATGCCTTTTGGCTCGTGTTTCTATACCGTAGGCGGAACACACTACGACACTCGCCCCCTCCAAACCCGCACATCCTCCGGTATGTGCCAAAGTTGTTGGTCTTCGTTAGTCCCCATCATCCGAAACACCTGCAAGCTCGATCACAAGCTCTACCCCGTCTTCGTTATTTCCCGGTCCTCCTACTCCGTTGGTCTCTTCTTCTTCGGCAACGGTGTCTCCCTCCAGGTCTACGTAAGGGTCCGCTTCTTCTCGCTTCTTGAAGATCTTAACCCGCTTTCCGGCTATGGGTGAGCGTAGTAACGTCCCGTCGAGCTCGCTTAGCAGGTACGTCCCGTTTTCGCGGACTTGCCGTACTTCATACGGACCGAACCATCTCCTTGCAAACTTTCGGGTTGTGCTATGCTGGTGGTCCAGGCTGCTATCATATACTATCACCCAATCGCCATCTTCAATCTTTCGAGGGCGAAGTCGGTGTCTTTGATCAAACCGTTGCTTGTTTCGGAGTCGAGCCTCGTGTTGTCGTCGAGCTGCCTCTGCTATATCCTCTTCCCTTCCTTCCAGTTGTCGTATCCGAACTGTCAACAGCTCTTCCCGGCTCATTTCTGTTTTCCACGGTAGTGTTCCCCAAGTGGTGACCTTGGCTTCAGTTGGCATTATCGGAGTTTTTCCGGTCATGAGTTCCATAGGCATGTACCCGGTAACGGAGCTATGCGTCGTTCGGTCCGCCCATAGAGCATACGCGAGCAAATGAGGCCAGTTTTTGACGTTACCGTTACAGGCCTTCACTAATGCTTTCACTATCGGGCTATGGCCACGTTCTATCTTTCCGTTGGCTTCTGGGTTGTAAGCGGTAGTTAACGTTAGTCGGACACCGTGCTTGGCGAAGAATTCCCTGGCTTCATTAGAGTCGAGCTCCCCTCGATCTGCTACCACCTGCCCTACACATCCGTACCTGCAAAATACCTCCTCTAGAAGGAACTGGCAGACTGCCGAGCTTGTCTTCTTTCTAAGTGCACGACCTTCCACTTGGTTGCTCAGGTCTTCTCGTGCCAGCACGAGGTATTTCCGTTGCCCTATTCCAGTAGGCATCGCGACTATGTCAACCATCCACTTAAGATTGACTGTCGGGGAGAAGGTCGGATGAAGTTCGTCCCTGTGCCGTGTCCCAGAATACATCTGGCATTTCTCACAGCTTCCCGTAAACTCTGCTATATCCCGATACATCCCTTTCCACCAGTATTTTTGCTTGATTTTCATAAATGTAGCCCAGGTTCCTCGGTGTCCCGCCCATTCGGACTCATGAAACTCAGTCATGATCTGGTTTTTCTGCTCCATAGTTCCAACTACCCTTGTCGGTAGTCCGCCCGCCTTCTTGTTCTCTTTCCAGAGCAGCCCGTCTTCTAGAAAAAACAACCGGGTCTGCCTTTCTTTCTTTCGGATGTCCCCTCTGGATTTCGGAACTCCGTCCTCTCCTTGCAGCATTCTTCCAATCCGCAGTGCTTCACCTTCGTATTCCTCCTCCCGGAATTTATGAACCGCGCAAACCCGGTAAATATTTTCTGAAGCGTAGTAGTCTTCCGGAACTTCTTCTTCTTCTGATTCTGCCACTTCGTCCCCGAATCGTGCTCTCGATAGCATGTCCGCCATTGCATTGTCCCTCCCTGAGATGTGTCTTATGTCTGGGTTGAGTGATTTGATGTATGCAATCCACCTTAGCATTGCTACGTCCGGAATCGTACAACATCGCATCATTCCGAGTATCGGAAGGCAATCCGTTTCTACGACGACCTCTGCCCCGATTAGGTATTCACGATCTGTCTTGATAGCCGACACGATTCCCCATAGCTCTCTTTTGACTTGTGCATACTTCCGTTGTCGATCATTAAGTACCTTTGCTCCGAAGCGGATCGGATCTCTGTCTCCTTCGGAGTTGACTTGGTTGATCACCCACCCGATTCCGGTAGGACTTGTATCTACTGTTACTATCACCGGCCGTTTGTAATCCGGTTTCTTTAGCGAACTGGCTTCCCGTAGTGCCTCTTTAAGCTTCTGCATCGCTTCCGTATGCTCTGGTTTCCATTCGAATCTTTTGCCTTTTCTCAGTAGGTGGTAGAGTGGATCAGCGATGTGGGCATAGTGCGGAATCCAGATATGGTCATACGCACATGGCCCGAGGAACCTTCGGACTTCCGACTGCGATTCACATTTTTCTTTCATAGACTGGATCGTGCTGACCTTGGCTGGGCATGGCTTCCGAGTCTAAGGTCCACACAGATGACGATCACTAATATTTCCTCTTGTCATAAATCCGAATTTCCTCCGGAAAGTGTTAGCTTAGCCTCTTCTAACTTTGGTAGAACCTTTTCGCAGTCACGGATATGGTCAATAACGAACTTCCGACATTCTTGATCATCAATTGTTTCATCTTTATCTTCTACCGTGATTTCTGGTATACAATCCCATAACACCTTGCTCATTGCATTCATCCTGTGTGCTACCGAGTTCGTATCTCCTTGTTACATGCACATGTTTGTAAGGGTTGAGTTATGGCATATTTTTGGTCTAGGCTCCTATTTCCCCATTATTTTAGATTTGTCTCTCTCATATTCTATATAAAGATGGCCATTTTTATCACTGAGGATGAGCAGGATGATGAGGAGTCAACTTGAAAAGAAATGTCATGAATCAAAACACTGTCTTTGGCATATAATGATCTTCTAATGTGAAAACGCTGGAAACCCATTATGGATTCTCACTCTGAGTTTGAGGCATTGTTCATCTAAGTATAGAACTT
>CAKZGI010000409.1 GCA_936914905.1 uncultured Trichormus sp.
CTATATTCTGCCTCACCTATCACACTTGTCAATACCCCACTACCTCAATCCTTACCTTTTCTCTGTTCAAATTTCATACTAAATTCTCTAGCAATGGAATCAACTTGTTTAATATCGTCAATATGGAGACGCCCTAGCTTAATATTCTAACATGAAAATGTTAGCATTTGTCTGAAGTAGGATATCCAGGATTAAAGGATTGACAGTATAAGAAAAAGTCCCCCTTTTTAAGGGAGATTCAGGAATATCTCTTTGACGTAATTACTCAGCACCCTCAATAGGTGCAAAACCTTGACGTTGGATATTTTCTGTGATATGTCGCGGTTCTAGGAACTGTAATAAGTAATCTGGACCTCCTGATTTTGAACCTACACCAGAAAGTTTAAACCCACCAAAAGGTTGACGGGCGACGATTGCTCCGGTGATGGTACGATTAATGTATAAATTGCCAACTTCAAATTCGGCTTGTGCTTGTTGGATGTGGGAAGGAGTACGAGAATAAAGACCACCAGTTAAAGCGTAATTTGTGCCGTTGCCAACTTCTAAAGCTTCTTGAAAATCCTTAACTCGAATTACTGCTAAAACAGGTCCAAATATTTCCTGCTGAGCTATGACTCCATTGGCAGGAACTTCAGAAAAAATTACTGGTCCGATAAAATATCCTTGCTTGGGTGCGGGTAATTCCAACGCTAATGTTGCTTCTTTTTTCCCAATCTCAATATATTCCAAAATGCGATTGCGTGCATTGGCATCAATCACAGGACCAACTTGGGTACTTGGTAACTCCGCTTCTCCGATGTTTAAAGATTTAGTTGCTTCCACTAATCTTTCTACAAAAGCATCATAAATTGGTTCCAGCACAATTACTCGTGAACAAGCTGAACATTTTTGGCCACTGTAACCAAAAGCAGATTGCACAACTCCAATTACAGCTTGGTCTAAATCCGCACTTTTATCAACAATGAGGGCATTTTTGCCACCCATTTCGGCAATTACTTTTTTGAGATGCTTTTGACCAGGCTTTAAAATTGCTGCTTCTGCGTAAATTCGACAACCAACTTCCTGAGAACCAGTAAAAGCAATCACGTTGGTATCAGGATGATTTACCAAATAGACACCAACTTGAGAACCCTTACCGGGAAGGTATTGAAAAACACCTTTTGGTATTCCCGCTGCTATCAAAATCTCTGTTAACTTCGCAGTAATTACAGAAGATGTTGCCGCAGGTTTAAGCAAAGTACAATTCCCAGAAACCAATGCAGCAACTGTCATCCCACAAGCAATAGCTAATGGGAAATTCCAGGGAGAAATTACCACCGCGATTCCTTTAGGCTGGTAAATATAACGATTAAGTTCTCCAGATACGTCATAGATCACACCTTTTCCAAGACGTTCCATCTCGTCAGCATAATAAAGACAAAAATCTATTGCTTCCGAAACTTCTGCGTCAGCTTCTTTAAGAGGTTTTCCCACTTCTAAAACCATCCATGCAGAAAGTTCTGCTCGTTGTTGTTCCATCAAATCGGCAGCCTTCCGCAAAATATCCACACGCTGTTTCACAGGGGTTTTCTTCCAAGCGGGAAAAGCAGCTTTGGCAGCTTGGATAGCTTGCTCAGCTTGTTCAACCCTTAATAACCCAATTTTCCCAACTACTTCACTAAAATTAGAAGGATTAATAGAATCAATAAACGTTGTTGTATTTACATACTTACCATTTACAAAAGGCAAATAAGTTTTACCCAACTGCTGACGCACACCTGCAAGAGCTAAACTCGATTTATTCCTTTTTTTCTCCTCAGTAAAATCAGTATCCGCGACACCGATAAACCCTCCCTCAGTTCCCCTTGGAAGGGAGGGGGAAGATGGAGTTGGAGGTGCTAACAATTCCTCAACCGGACGTTTTTCCAGATTCTGCCGTAAAAAGGAACTATTAGCGGTATTTTCCAATAATCGACGAATTAAATAAGCCATTCCCGGCAAAAAATCACCGTATGGACAATAAACCCGAACTCGATAACCCTTATCTACTAAAGCTTTAGCGATTTTGTCACCCATGCCGTATAAAACTTGCAATTCCAAGCAACGACGAGGAAATTGGAGGGTTTCGGCTATTGCTATGGCGCGAGATTGTGATCGTACATTGTGACTACCAATGGCAGAATAGACATATTGATAATTTTCTAGCAATATTTGTGTAATTGCTTCAAAATTGGCATCTGTTGTAGCTTTATCGTTATATACTGGTTGCGGCCAATGTTTTTGTACTGCTTTGATAGTTTCCTGATCCCAATAAGCACCTTTAACTAAACGAATGGTCAAAGGATAACCACGTTGTTTTAACCAAGCAATGATATCTCTAGCATCTTGTTTACTATCACGCAGATATGCTTGAATCGTCATCCCGATATCAGTACGTTGACGGAATTCTTCTTCGAGTAAAAGTTTTTTGAGAATGTTGAACGTAATATCTTTATAGACGTATTGTTCCATATCAAAATGGACTGCTGTACCTAATTCTTGAGCGCGACGTAATAAAATTCTAATGCGATCGCTAACTTTCTCTTCAGTACCTTGAGCATCTAAAGGATCAAACTGGGAATAAAACGCTGTTAATTTCACAGAAACTTGAACTTTAGGAATTTCTTGACCGTCTACCTCATCAATACTGGGAATGTTAGCCCAATTTTTTGATGCTGCTACCAACTGGTGCATTAAATCCAGGTATCTTTGTAAATAAGATTCCGCTTCTGTTTCCGTAATTACAGCTTCTCCAAGTAAATCAATAGTAAAAGACATTTTTTCCTTTCTTAGTCTTTCTAAAGTCTTGATAACTTGGGAAATATTTTCCCCGGAAATATATTTCTGTGCCAAAGTTTGAACAGCAGTTCCCACGGTTGTTGCTGCTACCTGTGCTGGCACAGAATAAGGGTTGGCAAAATTTAACGTCCCCTTCAAAGCTGCGGGTAATTCCACTAAATGATCACCCAAATATTCTTGCAAATGGGACGCAATTTCTACTTTACTATGTAAAGTAGGTAAAGTATCAATGAACCGGAATAATTGTACCCGCAAACCTCGATTACTCATAACCCAAGCGAGTAATTTATCATCCCACCGCATTTGATCGCGTAAAGAAGCAAAAAAAGAACGGTTTTCCTGAGTAGCAGCGAGAACTTCTTTAGCAATTTCTTGTGTTTTAGATTCGTAAGTGCTCTTTTGTACTTGTAACATCATAAATGTTAGTAGTCAGTGGTCATTGGCCATTAGGTATTAGGAAAATTACTTCCCCAGCTCCCTCATCTTCCCCAGTCCTCAGTTTAGAATAATGTCAAATCATTGTGTAAAACTATATTATGGTGCTATTTTAAACTTAGTTACTACCATTTTATAAACTTTCTCAAGTAGTAGTTTGAATGTGGTTGGATTGAATATCTTCAAAAACCTGCCTTTAGTATCTATGAGGATAGCTATTGTCTGTTTGGGAGGTTGTACAGAAAGAACAACAAAAGAACAAATGGAAGTATAGGGCAAAGAGGCGAGCGATCAGAAAAATGAAATATTGCCAGAACAAGCCCAAAATAACCAGCAGAGTGACTCTAACTTAGTTAGAGAAGGTAAGACAGGGACTTTATCATAGAATTAGTATGTTGAGGAAATGTTGAGGAAATGAGGATATACCAATATATATCAAGTCATTATCAGGACATGAAGTCGGTTCTAAAAGGTTTGGAGAAATCGGAGTGGAATATCATACGAGAATACAAGTTTATAGTTTAATACTAGCAGATACCGGATTACATACGGAATCAAATATCAACTTCTAATCGAGTATTAAATGATTAACTCAAGTACCAGGGACGACAAAATCAGCAAGAAGCTTAGTGATGAGTTTAACAGATTCGGAATTTATTAAAAGTGAAAAGTCAGCATATAAATATGCTGAAAATAAAATAAATTATGGAAATATATAGCAAAGATGGTTAGTTATTCAGTAAACCAAAGAGTTTTTCTCTGAAGAGCAATCACTAATCGGTACTTGCGTAATATTAATTATATATATAAGCTACTATTACCATAAGTTAATGCTTATAGTGCTATGAGAATTTTCCAAAAATGAAATAATAAAAGTCATATTTAGCATTTTGGCCGAAATCAATTGATATTTCCATCAGAACATCTAGCTTTAACTGATTCGGAAACCCTTGAGAAAGTTCTTTATTTTTTAGCAGATAATTCGTCAATTAAAACTCAAGGTAGATGTGACCAAAAGTAGATATGAGCAACAAACGTTATTTGAAATTCTAGTAAAAGCAGCAAGTAGTACGGATACCCTTAGAAAACAGCTAAAATTTTCAAAAATATCCCTACAGGAAGTGATATTAGATATCATCTCAATAAAATTAATACTTTTAACGAATTAGAGACACAAATAAATCAAGCATTGAAAAGCCGAATTCCTCTGGGGTTAAAACACAATTCCTTAAAAGTAGCTATTGATCTAAATTTAATTTGCTACTAGCGTCAGCCGACGTCGGAGGAATTACCCTACATATATCTATGCCAAAATAAATATGGCAAAAGTTCATTTTATGCCTATGCAACTTTATATGTTATTAACAATAATAAGCGTGTAGACCTTAAGAGGTGTTCTTGGACTTGATACGAGTCTGTCTATTATTACCTCTTTATTGGCAGAAATTGATCCTCTTAAAATAAATGTAAAAAACTTGATCTAGATAGGGGCTTTCTTAAAACTGCTGTAAGCTGTAATCCGATGCCTACAAGCTATCTTATATTCCATTCATGATGCTTGCTCTTTTGAGAAATTTGTTCCAGATAGATTTGTTTCCGTCATGGCTCCTCAAGAATAGAAAATATTACAGTGGGTATGGTTTCAACGCGGAAAATGACAATTTTATTCTCTGATATTTGTGATTATACTTCGATATCAGAGGCGATGATACCAATGCATATTTTTTTATTGTTAAATGACTATTTGGCTTATATGGAAAAAGTCATAGATGAAGCAGGTGGCTTTATTGATAAATATATTGGTGATGCCACCATGGCACTGTTTGATGATGAAGCTACAGACTCAGCCCTACAAGCAGCAACTTAGATGTAACCTGTATGAGCAATATCTAGTAGATATTAATCAAAATTTAACGAGTTTAGTTGAATAGTAGCGCAGTATAGGAGACAAAGTCTTTTTAAGAGACTGGGGAGATGGGGAAGATGGGGAAGATGGGGAGGGAGCAATGCGATTTTGTAAGGTGGGGCGAAAAGTATGCTTTAGCTATGCCAACCACAGACATCGCTAAAATATTTTTCTGGAATTAAATTAAATTAAATCATATCAAACAAGTAAAATTGCAAGACAAAGTATTTTGTCAAAAAATCCTAAGGAAAGTGGATAAAATAAGGTGTAAGAGTGCCAATAATATCTATACACCAGAAGGTTAGATGGAGAACTGGTAGATGATG
>CAKZGI010000410.1 GCA_936914905.1 uncultured Trichormus sp.
ATAAACATATCACATACACACTTACAAATATACACAAAACCACATACACACATACAAATATACACACACCACATACACACATACCCATATATATATACAAGGAAGTGTGCAAAGGAAACGGATATTTAGAGCTAAGAGAGATAAGCATTTTAGAAGTCCACTTTTCCGAAATATGAAAGTCGATATTTGCAAGGTTTCGACTCTAGAGGTGAATCCAAACCCTGCAGTATATCAACATGGTTGGACATCCTTTCCCTTTGAATTTACTAGAAGTTTTGGGGTGACTATGAGGCATGAACCATGTCCTGTTCGTATACATGTCATATGTAAATCCCAAATGAAGAATGAAAGCTTTCTTTATAGACGTGGATTTTCATTTATGCTGACCGGACCTCAAAATTGCGAGTGGGAGTTGGTAAATGCAGATGAGATACTTAAGGAGCTTATCACCTACTTTGCAGAATATATAAGGAAATCGGAAATTGCAGAAGTGGTCACAAGGCAATGGTTGAATATGACTATAAAATGTAAGCCGGGACTAGATAGAGATGGGATATTACATTTGTTGCTAGTAGTCAATGCACCAACAAATGAAGATATGGGCTTCCTATGTATATATGAGAATGGAATATCGGATGACCAGGCTACGGCAAACAACCATTATTATTGGTGGATTTTATGCAACGAAATGTTGGATGTAGAGGTTGAAAAAGTGAATCAAGCAAGTAAAGTAAGAAGGGTGGAACAGTCTGGAAATGGAGGTGAGTCCACTCAAAATGTTTCAATATGAAAGTCATCTCTTGGAATGTTCAAGGGCTAGGAGGGCCTAAATGTAAACAAGTAAAAGGTTGGCTGGGAAATGAATTAAAGATAGTAAATTCTGGATGTCCAATAGACATGTTATTTCTACAGGAACATCACATGAGTAAGAGACGAATTGATTCTTATGGATCAATCTTACCTGGGCAGTGGCTAACATATTGGTCTCCCGGCATAGGGCCACATGGAGCACAAGCTGGGGTAAGTATTGCAGTAGCAGAAAAATGGAAGGACAATATTGTTCAATATAATGAGGTAAGACCAGGTAGAGCACAATATGTGGTACTTCAGATAAATGGAATGCATTGTGGATTCTTAAATGTATATGCTCCAAATCAAGTAGGGGAAAGGGTTACATTCTGGACATGGTTGGCATCTGAGCTACCTGATATTGAAAATTGGCTCTTAGGGGGTGATTTTAATATGATAGAAATGGTATCTGATCGATGTGGTGGCGGCAATACTACAGTGCACGGACATGAATTGGCATGTTGGGAAAGGCTATGCTTTAAGTTAAAAGTCTCTGATGCATGGGTTTCACAATCGTTTATGCATGCTGAAAACTCCTTGGAGTTTTCTCGATCGAATAGAAGACAAGCAGGAGCTAATCTTTCTAGGTTGGACAGGTTTTATGTTTCAGAAGTATTTCAAGAGACAGGGGGGCATCTTGGAATCTTGGGAGGTACAAGATTCTCTGATCATGCACCAATCTCAATAACTATTCTACAAGAAAAAAGAAGGGCTGCAAGACAGATAAGAATAACAGATGCAATTATTAAGGAGGAAAGAAGTAGGGAGCATCTAAAGGGCATCTGGGAAAAATATGATGTATTACAAGGTCCTAATGTAGAAAAATTTATGTCACTATTGCAGGAATCGAAGTTATATCTCATACAAGAAGCAAAAGATCGTTATCATCAATATAAAAGTAAGGAGAAAGCATTGGCACGGTCACTAATCTCCTTACAAAAGTTACAAGAAGTATATCCATGGTGTGATTGGATAGAAAGTTTGTTAAAAGAAGCGAGAATGAAAATTCAAGATGTCCAGCAAACTAGAAGTGACTTTGTATTTCAGAGACTTGCAACAAAATGGGTGCAAGTTGGAGATAAGGTTACCAAGGAGTTCTTTGAATGCACGGCGCCAAAGTACTCAAGAGCCCCGATTCAAGCTCTAAGAGATGAGAATGGAAATAGAGTTACAGACTCTAGAATCATGTTAAGCATTGCCACAACATTCTACAGAAAGTTATTGACAGCCGAGGAAGTAAATCTAAAGACAAGTATAAGTCGGCAAAAAATCTGGGATCATGTCAAAAAAACGGTAATAGAAGAGATGATTGTGAAGTTGATATGCCCTATTACAGAAATGGAACTTAAAGAGGCAATGCGGGCTATACCTAAGAGTAGCTGTCCAGGTGAAGATGGACTCTCGATCTCATTTTTTGAAGTTAATTGGGATATTATTGGGGGGAAGTTAGCGGAAACATGTAATGAAATATTTCAAACAGGAAATATGCCACAGGAAATGGCAGCAGGCTTAATATATATGATTCCAAAGGGTAAAAGCCAGTCAGATGATATACGGAAATGGAGACCTATCACTATTCTGAATAATGTCTATAAAATTCTAGCGAAAGCATTGAGTATGAGAATGCAGGAATTTATGCCACAAATAATACACTCGTCACAGACAGGTTTCATAAAGGAACGAAGCATTCTGGATAATATTTTTATTTTCTGGGAAGCAGTAGCCATGGCAAGAAAGACAAACCAAGATTTAGCTATTATGCTCCTTGACTTCGAAAAAGCTTACGATCGCGTGGATTAGTCGTTTCTAGAGGGAACAATGGCAAAAATGGGTTTTTCCAGGATATGGATCAAAGGAGTTTCTGCACTATACACATCAGCAACGAGTAGGGTATTGTTAGCAGGTGAAAAAGGAACTTCTTTTATGCTTACAAGGTCAGTAAGACAAGGATGTCCTATGGCCCCATTCTTGTTTCTACTTTATGTAGAGGCAATGTCAAATTTTTTGAGGGAAGAAGGGATGTGTATAGAAGGCTTATATATACCAAACGTAGATGAAAGTTTAGTAGATGCAGAATTCGCGGATGATACATCCTTATATGTGAAAGGGACAGATGAGAATCTACATAAAGTACAACAAGCACTAACTATATTTTGTGAAGGTTCTGGGGCGAGTCTAAATTGGAGTAAAACAGTGGCATTCTGGGTAAGTAATTTCCCAATTCCAAAATGGCAGCCGCATCCAGAATTCCGATGGATTTTAGAAGGCGAAACAACTAGATACCTAGGGTGCTATATAGGGATAAACATTGCACCAGAACTACAGCTTGTACCTTTACTTCAGTCAATCCGAAAGAAGTTGGTATATTGGAGTTCAAAGCAACTATCATTAGCAGGAAGGATAGTGGTGGCCAATCAAGTGCTGTTATCAACAATGTGGTACACCACATCGTGCTGGATCTTTGTTAAATCTGCGGTTTGTCAAATACAAAGATTGATACGTAATTTCATTTGGTCCGGAAGAGATGGAGGGTATGGACGTGCCCAAGTTGCATGGAAAACGCTTGTACTTCCCAAAGCGAGAGGAGGACTGGGGCTTATCGATCCAGAGGACCAAAGTAAGGCTTTACTAGCAAAGCTAATAGTGAGAGGTCAATTACCAGGATATGAAATTTGGAAAAAAATGCTATTATCTAGGATGCAAGAGTGCACTCCTCAAGTAGGAGGTGAGTGGCCATTGGATAGTAGGTGGATATTTCTAAAAGATTGCAAGATACACACGTCAAGAAAATGGGAAGACAGATTTTTCAATTCCCTTGCAAGGGCGTGGTGTGTTATCAGAGAAGGAATAGGTTACAACAGTCCAACAGGACAAGAAGAATGGATGAGACAACCAATACTTTGGAACCCTAATTGCAGATCTGAGAATGGAAAAATGATAGGAACAAGACCACATTTGGAATGGGGAGTATTGGCTCAAGGACCAGCTAGAACAGTGGGAACTTGGAGGATCTTTTGTAGAATGCCGGAAATGGATAGAAACCAAATTTTACAGCAATATAGAGGAGGCTTATCTATGTATGATGAAATCCAATGTATGATGAATAATGTTGTGCAAAACCGAAATAGCTCGTACATGTGGCAGGGCATATTTTCAGGGACAGGAATCCTTTTAGGTGTTCGTGGAATGCTTGTAGAGGGACAATATTTATTCCTTGAGAACCAACAAGATGGTTTACTAAAGCAGGTTACAAGAGAATGCACGTCCTTCCAATATGCGAACATCCACAAAGTTAGAATTTTGATGTATGTTGATGGGATATGGAGTGTAGATCCTAATCCAAATGACTATAAGATAAATTGGAAATTATGGGTGTATGGTAAATGCCCTGTGACAAGATTGAAATGGGATCCTATAGATTATCGATGGATAGATCCCAATAACACAGACAAAAGTATTCCATTTTTTCAGTATTCTGCAAAACTAGGAAGAAAGATTCTTAACCATGCAAGACAAACGCAGCCCGCCGCAAAATGTTATTGGGACACACAAGGTGTCTCGGATAATTTCTTAGCAAAATTTTGGGCTGATCTATGGGATAGAGAACAAGCTAGAAAAATAACTATTTTCCAGTGGCTGGTAGTGCATAAAGGTCTTCCTGTGGGGGTCAGGAAAGGAACCCCAGATGAGAAAGTAGTATGTGTAAGTTGTGGTCTAGCTGCAGAATCACAAAGACATTGTTTATGGGACTGTGTCCAAGCGTCACAGGTATGGAAAAGGATGCTGCGAATATTTCAAGTTCAGAAGCTTAATATCACTATATCCTGGGGATTGGTGGTATGGTCCTCACTAGAGAGGCAAGTATTCAAGTATGATAGTAATATAGGGCTCTCATATGCTTTGCGTGTTTCAGACAGAATCTATGTGACACCATTATTAATTACCCAACTGAAGCAATACAACACATATGAAAAGGAATTATGGAATTTGGTATGTAGTTGCACAATTTGGCATATATGGAAAGCAAGATGTACGCGAGTCATTGGATTGTTGGTGGTTCCGGCACCCCAAGTAGTACAAGGTATATGGCTAGAAATGGTAACGACTTTGAGAGCAAGATATGAAAATATAAAAGGTGAATCAGAAGCAATGAGATTAAAAAGGATTGCCTTCCATGCATTATGGAAATACAACCCATTTTATGTATTATGTAGGGAGGAGCCTAAATGGTTATATAGAGCTCCCAAATGGTTATTCCCGCCTCCTATAACATAAATCAACACAGTAGAAAGACAAATCAAGATGTTGGAGAGTCTACGACTTGTAGACGAGCTGTACAAGAGGCAAATCAGAAATAATGGATGCTTGATGTGGATAGAGTCTTAGCATAATTCCCGGTGGACTTATCGCTACCTCCACTCCCATATTTGACCAGACAAGGAAGATCGTCAGATTCTGTTATGGAGGGAGACACGGAGTAGCTGCGAAGAAGAGGAAAAGCATATCTGTGTTCCTTTGTGTGGCCTTTGGGTAGAAATGTAGCCTTCGGGCGGTGTTGTCAATAACTAATGATAGGATATTTATAAATAAATAAAAAATCCATACAAGTGTACTTCGATACATATAGACAATCATACATACA
>CAKZGI010000411.1 GCA_936914905.1 uncultured Trichormus sp.
TTGAGAGGACTCACGCATGACTGCCAAATGGCATTCATGCATGAATGCCAAGTGGCGATCATGCGTGAGCCCACCAAACCTATATAAGTCGAACTCTGGTCATTGTTGAACCATTCCGGTTCAATGCCAGTCTTCGGCATCCTTGTACTCCGAGTCTCCGGGTAATTCAAGTTATTGTTTTCTTGTTCTATTTTTGCACTTTTCTTGTTATTATCTTGTGTTCTATTTCCATCGCCCTCTACGAGCCTTGGCCGTGACAATATTCCTCATCTTATACGTGGACGATGTGCTACTCTCCACCTGACACGCTGTGATGGCAATTGCAGTTGAAGTTTGGAGCACACGATTGTTGAATTTGTTTTAGTTTAATTACTTCTAGAGAATTCTGGAATGCTCAACCTCGACGATGAAATATAATTCAACATCACTACCTACCAACTTGGGGTTGTTAGGGAAGGATTTCCAACATCTAGTGCAAAGGGGGATCACATGAAGTCGGTACAATGTGCACCGGTTGTTGGGTCGTTGATATAGTTATGGTCATGACGTGGCTAGACATAGCATATCTGGTGGGAATCATTAGTAGATTTATGCATAACCCCATCCCTGAACGAAGTGAAGCATATATTTAGATAGATTACAACATCAAATTTGCACCGAACGAACCCTCGAACATAGTTGGTTACATATACTCTGATTATGTGGGTTGTCTCGGCAGTTGGAAATCAACGTTCAGATACTTCTTAAAGTACGTTCATGAAGTCATCTTGTGGAGGTCGAAATTTCAAGAGTGTACAATCATGTCTACTATGGAAGAAGAATATGTAGCCCACATCCGATGCAGGTAAGGAAGCAACATGGCTTTGTCGACTAGCCACTACGTTTTGACAAACAGACCCTAGCTGGACATCGGGTGTGAATAGTGACAGTCAGGGAGTTGTTGCCTTGGCAAAGAATCCGGTACATCATAATGATTCTAAGCATATAGAAGTACAATACCACTTTGTCTGGGATTATGTAACAAGGATGTGATGACCAAGAGTCTAGAGTACTTTATCCGCGACTATGTAGAAAGGATGCAAATGGGCCTAGAGGTTATTCGGGAGTAGCGCGAAAAAAGACTTCGCATATCAGCATTTGGAGCCACACTCCATCCGGTTACAGATTTCTTTTATTGTATACACCAATTATGAGCTTGAAGAAGATCTCCATGGCTGGAAATGTAATTGATGTGATCACTAAGAGTCTTTTGACGGACCGATTCCGGTCACTACGGATGCAAATGGACCTAGAGCTGATTCAGGCGTAGCACGACATAGTCATAGCAAATCAGTGTTCTGAGCCGTACTCGCTCCGTTTGTACATCTCGTGGATTTTATACGCCTATTACAGGGGAGTGTTGACTATGGTCTATCATGTTCATATACACACTATTTCATAGGATAGGCCACTCCTGTAATATTGGAATAAAGGGCATTTGCCTTAACTTGTCTACTTGGGACCTATGACCTCATGCTCATCATTTGGCAATACACTATGCTAGCTACCTACAACAACTAATGCAATACAATATGCTAGCTACCTATAACCACATTTTTCCTTTTTGCCATACACCAGGTTCATCTTGCCTTGACCATGCTAACTCTCTACCCCTTGGCATTGTGGAGCACTAAGCTTTCCTTACACATATTCAAACAATCAATAACATTGCACATACCCATGTGATAATATTAATAGTGTGAATGAACCCTTAGAAAAGTAATTCTTTTACAAGCCTTACCTTCTTTTGATCAATGGAGGGGTTTACCAATGCAATGATAACATCCCCTTCAAGATCCTCATCCTCATCATCAAAGATGAGATTGAGCTCTTATTGGTTTGAGGTTGTCGTTGCCACCTCCGTCTCAACTATGCTTGAGGATACTTCCACATATGCCACTATCATTTGGAAAACGTTGGGAAGTGGAGGACCTGCTAGATTGTGTCACCTCCATGGGAACGACATGTTCCAATATTAATCTTTCATTCATTCTTGGTTTTGGTTTTTCTCATTACTGTCTTTGTTGAGAAGAAGGGATTGACTTACACTCTAGATCTCCTTGAGAGCACAGAGTTCTTGAAGCAAGCAATCTCCAAGCGAAGGCCATGGCTCTTGAGAAGAACGATGGCAACGAACGTTAAAGAAGTAAAAGTTCTGCCCTTCCCCAACCCTTTTTCCTACATAAGATATGAAGTTAGCCACAAGAGCTGCTGACCATGCCATGCAAGAATAACTCAAATGAGTGGAATGATGCTCATGATTTATAATAAACTCCCTTAAAACACTACATTTTTCCGTTATCAAGTCCAATGACTTTTTTTCACTTTTCTTTGGACTTGTGGGACGCAAACCAAAACTGCCACAACCGATGAAACTACATATTTTGCACAAAAACATTGTACTCTAATACATAACTGAAATATAATACATGCATGCATACACACAGAAATAGATCATACATATATTGGCTTATAAATATACAATGTAGGTTCATTATGGATGAAAGATCCTTGTATTAGCACTGAATTACCCCATATACACAAGTATTCAACTATGGCTAATACTAACTTGCCCATTTTGTGATAGCACTTTGTCAAAGAAAATAATGTGAATATGCTTGAAGTGATTGAAATTTGTCTAAATGTAAAACAATATTTCTGAATGTGAGAGTTTCACAACTCACATCAAAAGAACAATTACATAATGAATGAATTTACTTTATCAAATGCATTTATCTGTCATGATTTTCTGCAGTGTTAATGAGGTTATTCTTGATTTCTCTTCCCAAATCATGTATACTTGAAAAACAATGACCTTCTGGACTCTGCCAAATTGAACATCTTTAATTGGTCAATATTTATCTTTCTCTTCTCTTGCTCACAATATGCAAAAAATCTCAAAAAGCCTTTGCCTTGTTTCCGTTCCCTTTTTTCACACTCATTCTCTCCAAAGTATGTAAATTTTAATTAAAACAAAGATAGTAGAAAGTACATTGTAAAATCACTATCGACAATACTCATTCAAATCATTGGTTTCCCCAACAATCTCAGTGTCAAGCATCCATTCCTCTGATGAAACAGGAGGTAGTTGCTTTACTTTGCGCTTCAAATTATGTTTGTGCCACTCTGACTTGAAATGCTGTCTATACTTGGCTGCATCCCCTACCTCTGCATCGCATGTAGTGCATCTCTGTTTCTTCTCTTTTGTTGTTAAAGCTTGTGTTGTTTCTCCTGTCTGCAATGACAGAGATTCTAGCCTAGATAGGTCCTTTTCAGAAGTAGATACATCACCACCAGGGGCCACCTCAGATGCAGATGGACGAGAAGAGTTTGTATCATCAACCAAAACATCAACAAAATCATCAACTTCTTTCTGTACTGCCATTGAGAGAACATCCAATCTTCCATTAGAATCCCTAACAATTGCATCACACTCACGAAAATGACCAGGCTCCAGTTGACAGACCTATCATACATTCAGAATGCATCAGCCATCAATCAATAACCCATAGGAAAATAAAAACAAAGGGTACATGCTCATAGTATGTTCTTCGTACTAGTATGTATAATACACACCTAACACAAGATCACCAGTGGATCACATACATAGTATGCATAATAGTTGTTTCATACTTAGCCAAAAGTTGTAGAATCTTACGACTTTTTGCATCCCATTAGAGTTGTCGGATTGTTCAACAAGTGTATCCCATTCTTTCAGTTTATCGATTAGATTTGAGCCCCTATGATCTGGTACAATAAGCTGGAGTCTCATTTTGGCTCTAATAATTTGGAAATGCGTCTGCAACTCCCTGATGAGCTCTAAAGCCTCCAGTACATCCAATTCTTTTAACCCCTTAATATTTGCATCAAGCAAGGAAACAAATGAGTATAGAAACCTTCAGCAGCATACCTGTTTTTTGGTGTTTGTATTTGGATCTACTGCAAAATGCAAATCTCGCATGAAGCGCTCAATCATGCTGATTGTGTAAGGTCTTTGTGTCTCAGGATTCACAGTTTTCTTCATCACAATCATTGCTATGTCCCTAAATTGGTTTGCGAGCTGTGCTTCTCTTTCCTTTCCTGATACTTGAAGTTCTCCTTTCTCTAGAATCTAGGACAGACAAGAGATGGATGTTACCTAGCCCAGCCATAAATAGTACATCTAAGAAACATGTGTAGGGAAATCATGAAGAAAGAGAAAATAGAAGCATCAAATTAGAAAAGCAATTGGACAGAAAGATTTTTGTCATCATGGAAAGTACCATGACTTTCATCAAACGTCAGAAACCCGTACTGTGGAACTTACTACCTGTTAAAAAAATCTAAAAGAATATACTTGCATGGAAAATCCAAACATTGCCACTATAATCATTTACATAAGGAGAATAACATATGTCTGAGAAAAACTATAAGCATCCCATAACACAGTTGGAATACAAAAAAATGTAAATAAATTAGTGAAGCAGTCATAGGGAGTGGAAAAATCATAACAAAAGATCTGTAGATGTACCATGTTTGCTGGCAGGCCCTTCTAACTATTCCTGCCCTTTTAAGTTATTTAAACAAGCCTTCATCCAATGAAACTTTCAAGTGAGAAATATGGTGAGTATTTGTGATGACAATTATATACCAAAGCAATTTTTTTTATCACAGACGAGAGAATAACCAGGACTTAGAAGGAGAGAAGGAGAAATGACCAAGTATAAATACCTCAAGGCAAACCTTATCTTGATCGTCTGTACCAAAAACAGCAATGAGATCTTTGGATTTAGCCAAAATCCCTTTAGAGACGTTATTGTAGACTGTATGAGATTGTAAGACCTCGTCAATGTCTTTCTCTCTAAATGCAGAAGAAAAAGTGAAGTTTGAGAACGATGTAGAAAAAAACAAAAGAAACTCTAAAAAACAGGATCGAAATTACAGGAAAAAAATAATGAAGATAGATATAGAGAAGGAGAGCTTTGTAACTGTTTATAGTGAGAGACAGAGAGAGTAAGACGGATAAATTAGAGAAGAAGAAATATAAACTATAGAAGTAGACGCAAGAAAAGCATAACAGTTTTGACAACTTCTACTTTCATTGAAAATTGCAAAGAAACACCAGAAATCAAAATGAAGAACAAGAGAGAAACAAGACACACGAAAGAAAACAAAAACAGAAAAACCTAAGAAGATAAGTTTCTTCCTCTATCAACCCTCGGTACAAAATTACACAACACTCAAACAAGTTCATCCATTAAAAACAACAGAAACCCATAAAGAAAGGGCGAAATTCACGACAGAAAGCAACCAGTTAACCTTTCATTCATTCTTGGTTTTGGTTTTTCTCATTACTGTCTTTGTTGAGAAGAATAGATTGACTTACACTCTGGATCTCCATGAGAGCACAGTGT
>CAKZGI010000412.1 GCA_936914905.1 uncultured Trichormus sp.
TCGGGATATTGTGCCGGTGTGGTGTGTGCCGAGATGCTCAAATATTTCACTATTGTATTTGATTATGCAAATAGCCGCATAGCTTTTGTGGACAGGAGATATAAACGAGGTTGATGTGAATCATCTCAAGCTATGTATGATCACCATTTTGTATTCCATAAATCCATAATTTAAGCCTATACAGGTGCCTAATGTAACTTTTTCTGGTATAATCTGATCTTATTTTGTGTTCTCTATTTGAGCAAGTGTATCTTCTTGGATTTTGACTGTAGAAGAGCGAATTCTTGTACAATCTTTCATTACGTATTACTCAGAGGATCCAATGATGTGCTACTTGTAATAGTGTTATGCTTAATACTAGGTATTAGAGATGTCTAATACAACAAAAAAACTATAAATACAATGATTGGTTTCCATTGTGGTTAAACAAGATGCTGGTCATGTTTTCTTCTTTATTTGCATGATATATACATGTATACATGTTGGCTAACCTAAATTGTATATATATGTAACATCATTGGATGGTGCCATGTACTTGTTGCTAGTTTTTAAATGTGGTTTAGGGTGTTATATCAATTGGACATGTCATGAGTAGGACCATTTTTAATCATCTATATTGTAATGTACTTGATCTGAGGCAAGGTTAGAACTCAACCCAAAAACTGTGTTCTTCTTTCTCTTCATTCATTTTATAGCATTTGTGAGGATTACAATCAAGAAGCTGTTGGAGCCAATAAACTCCCAGTCAGTTAGGTTGTTGGTTAGTTTGTTGGGCGGTTACCACACCTCCCCCCTTAGGAAATCAGGTTCAAGTAGATGCAGGGGTACCCAGGTAATAAGAGAAACTAATCTAAGGGTAACAAGTGTAAATCTGAAAAATGACATGAGTCTGGGGGTTTTGCTAAGGGTTTGCTACAGGAATTAAACGGGGAGGAGGGAGCTGAAAAAGGACCCGTGCAGCAGGGGGACAGATGAGCTCGCGACTATGACCTTCTGACCTTCGTGATGTCGTCGGTTGAAGGCTCGTCTCCTTTGCGGATGTCTGCCTCGACCTCTCACCTGTGTAAGCTTCCTTTCTTTATGTATTGTGTAGACCTCCTCTTTTCCCTCTTCTCAGAGTGATGTGCTTGGGCTTGTGTATGGTTTCATTCGAACCACATGCGCTGATGTCTTTGATTGATTTGATATGCGCTCCAATAGATATGTGTTCGTTCTTACTTTGTCGATGACTTTGTACGGTCCCACCCACCGATGCATCAGGGACTCACTAAGACCTTGCTTTCTTTGAGGGTAATATAGGAGGACTTGGTCACCTGCCTTGTATTCGACCACCCTTCTCCCTTCGTCGTAAGCCCGCTTTTGTCGTTGTTGTGCCACGTTTAGGTTCTTTAGGATAGCTTGGCGGAGTAGTGGTTGTTGTTGTTGTAAATATAGCCACCATTCAGCAGCTTCTACCTTGGTTGGGGTTATTTTGAGTGTTCGTAGGTCTGGAGGTAAATTAGGATCGCGTCCGTAAAGGGCTCTAAACGGGCTAACCTTTGTCGAAGTCTGTACCGAAGTGTTGTAGGCATGTACAGTGAATGGTAGGACTTGATCACATTCATGGTGTAAAGCGTCGATGAATGAAGAGATAATCTGTTTGATAGTTTTGTTCATTCGCTCGGTGAGACCATTTGTTTGCGGATGGTATGGTGATGTGAACAATTGGGCTATCCCTAGGCTTTTTGTTAGAATTTGCATTACCTCACTCTTGAATTGAGTGCCTTGGTCTGAGAGGATTTGTTTAGGGCAGCTATGGCTGAATATGATCTTTTGTAGTAGAGTTGTGGCTATTGTTGAGGCTGTGATGTCTGGTATTGATGTTGCTTCACACCATCTTGTGAGGTAGTCTGTGATTACTAATATGTATCTATTTCCTGATGTGGAGGTTGGAAAGGGGCCCATTAGATCCCATCCGATTAGCTCGAAAGGCTGGCCTACTTCGATTGGAGTCAGCTTTCCTACCTGTTGCGTGGGGTTTTTTATGCTTTGACAAATCTCGCATTGCTTTATGTATGTTGATACTGATTGTCGCATCTGCGGCCAGTAATATAGGTGTTTCAATTTATTCCATACCTTATGAAAACCCAAGTGTCCGGAAAGGGGGTGAGCGTGGTAATACTCTAAATAGGCTTGGCGAAGTTGTAGGGGGATATAGATCCGAGGGTCGTGGTTTCTTCCTATTAGGTGTAGGACATTGTCAATTATCGTGAATTGCTGGGTGAGAGTTCCCGGATTTTGTGATCTGAGCTGGAAGATGATTTCTCGGATTTTGAGGTCCTCTTGCTGAGCTTGGGCCATCTTGTCCAATGTGGTTGGTAAAGTTAAAACCGGTGGTGTGAGCTGAACGGCTTGGACTTCTAACCGAGATAAGCTATCCGCGATGATATTCTCAGAACCTTTCCGATATACTATTTGAAAACTATATTCTTGTAGTGACAAAGCCCAACGAAGAAGTCTGCCGGGAGGATGCTTCTTGTGGATTAGTGACACCAATGGTTGGTGATCAGTCTCTACTTGGATCTCGCTGCCATGGAGGTATGGATGCCATTTGTTGAATGCCCACACTATTGCTAATAATTCTTTTTCTGTAGTTGAGTAATTCTCTTCTGATTTTGTTAATGAACGGCTAATAAAAGCGATTGGACGCCATTGTTGTGTGTTGTCTTGTTGTAACAGTACTGCACCGAGGCCATGATTCGAAGCGTCGGTTTGTAGCTTGAAGGGTTTTGAGAAATTTGGGTGAGCAAGTATTGCGGCGTTGTTGACGAGTTTCTTTAATTGTTGAAAACTCTCCTCGCAGGCTTCTGTCCATTGATATTTAGTTCCCTTGGTGAGGAGTTGGCGTAGTGAATGGGTGATTTTTGCTAAATTGGGTATAAAACGGAGTGAGAAATTGATCAACCCTAAAAAACTTTGTAGACTCTTGACTGACGTAGGAGTTGGATAGTTGGTAACTGCTGCAATCTTTGATGGATCCATTTGTATCCCTGAAGCGGAGATGAGGTATCCTAAAAATCTGAGTTGTGTGCATCCCCATTTACATTTCTTGAATTGTAATTGCTGGTTGTACTTCTGGATTCGCTTTAGTACTTGTTCCACCACTGTGATATGGCGTGACCAACTCTCGGTATGTATGAGGATATCATCTAAGTATACTAACACCATACCATCCTTTATTAGGTCTTCAAAAATCGTGTTTGCCATCCTTTGGAATGTGCTGCCTGCATCCGACAAACCGAATGACATCCTTTTGAACTGAAAGAGACCCCTATTCGTGCGGAAGGCTGTTTTGTGTGCATCTTTCTCATCTAGAGGAATTTGCCAATATCCTGAAGCTAGATCCAATGAGGTGAAATATCTTGACTTCCCCAATTGATCGAGAAGGTCATCTATCCGCGGCAAGGGGTACCTGTCATGTATTGTTAACTTATTTAAAGGACGGAAATCAATACAGAATCGGTAAGTACCATCGTCCTTCCGTACTAGATGCGGTTCTGATACCCATTCACTGCATGAATTGGTAATAATTCCTTGCGTTAGCATTTCCTGCACTACTTGATCGATGCGTTGTTGCTCCACTGGGGAACGCCTTCGAGGAGCCATCCTAACCGGCGTGGAATCTCCTGTATTATGGTATGTTTTACTGGAAATTTAACTTGATGTGTTATGTTTGATTTCTTGAAAAGCTGAGGAAAACGTTGCAGGAGAGATTGAATATCCTTTAACCTTCTTGGAGCTTCTTCGAGTAGGGTTTGAGTGTTGTTGATGATTGGACTAGTGTTGGTGTTACTGAAAATCTGAATTGGATGGATGGATGGAAGAACTAGCTTTCTTGAGTCGAAATGTATTTGTGCTCCACTTTGGACAAACCAGTCACAACCCAAGGTTATGGGGAAAAGTTGACGAGGAAGGATGTAAAAATTGTGGGAGACTCGCAGGTGAGCTATCTGGAATGTCAAATGGGCTTGAGAATTGGACGTGTATACCTGGTTGTTATCTCCGAAGAGTACTTGGATCGGGATTGCTGATGATGTTGGTAAGTTCATTAGTTGAACCAACTTTTCGCTGATTGACGAGATACTACTACCTGAATCTAAGAGTACTTCGTATGTGTTATTTCCTATTGATGCGTTAACAGAGCATATCATCTTGTTGGAAGAGGTTGCTGCTTGAATGTGAGAACGGTGCTCCTCCGCCACCGTCCCAATCATTCGTTTCCCGACAGTTCGGCAAGGGAAGCTGCATCTGCGAGGACGATTTGTGAATTTTGGTAATGTTGCTGTGACTTTAACTTTCTACAATCTCTTTTTATGTGACCATAGTTGTTGCAGTAGAAACACTTCGGACGGCCTCTCGTATCTCTTGTTGGCAAAGCCCGCCGTGCACTATATTGGGCATTCTGAATGTCAATATCCATTGGGACAGGCATGGATTCTATTGGTTGTCGTTGTACACTAGGCTGTGTTGCAGGAATAGTCAGATTCTCTACGGTGGTTGCAGATTCCACTCTTTGTGCGATCTGTATGGCATCATGCAAGGATGTGGGACCTTGATCTCGGACCCGACGAGAAATGTCATGTCTCAACCGTGGCCAAAGGAAAAACAATTTCATTTCTTCAGACATTGTCGGATCTGCTCGTAGGAGTAGTTGATTTAGTTTTACCGCGAATTGTGCGACAGGTTCAGAAAGTTGTTGCTTTAGTACTTGTAGTTGTTGAAGCGTTGTTTGGGTCATGTTTTGATGAGCAAAATTTTGGATCAGGATGGACTTTAATGCTGACCAGTTCCGTTTAGTGTCCTCCTGCTGTTGGATAAACCATGTTGCCGCGACATTTTCGAACAGTGTTCGAACCTCCAATGCTTTCCGTTCCTCTGACCATTGGTGATAGCTGGCTATGTTCTCAAAATGGTCAAGCCATGAGAGGACATCTTCTGAGGGTAAACCCGAGAAAGGCTTTGGCCGAACCTTTGCATTTGTTCCATTGGATGTTGTATCTTAAGATAAGAGAAACCTAATAAAGTTTTATTTGTGTTATTTCCATGCATGAGCATATTGAAGAGTGCGTGTGGAACATTTGTTCCATCTGAGTCATCTCCATCTGTGGTTGGGCTGTTTGAAATTATGGGTGCATTGAAACCTCTTCATAGAGTGGGGGCTGAACTGAGTGTTGGGGTGACTGAGTAGGGTTCATGTTTTCTGATTTTCTGTATTGCTTGTCGTCTCCACCACCATAATCTGCTTTCATTCAAGATAATATTGAAGCCACCCGAAAAACTCCCTTTCTTTTTTCCTCATTCATACTTATACTAGTTGTGAGGGTTACATTCAAGAAACCTTTCAACCAAGAAACTATTAGTTAGTTTGTTGGACTGACACCACAATATGTTTATATACTAGTAACCCATATTCCTTGCTTATTTTGTAGGGTTGTAATATCCTTTGATTTAATAAAGAGTCATGACACCTATTTGATATATGTAAGGGTCATCCTACCCTTTAGATATATTAAAATATTATGATACCTTATAGGTATATTAAATAGTCTTGATAC
>CAKZGI010000413.1 GCA_936914905.1 uncultured Trichormus sp.
AGGCAAAACATTTCCTAATATCTCTAGCCAGTAATGAAATGTGTCCTTTGCTTCCATTTTGGATATACCGAAGTGCAAACCTAAAACCTCAACTATTGGCATTTTCCTCAAATAGAACAAGGATAGACATACCTCTTCTTTCATCTCTAGTTTCGGTTTCCGCCCTCCTCCTTTCCGATTTATACGTATCTTTTTACTTTCTATCTCAGCTTAAAGTTTTTCATGCTACATTTTAGCTTGGGCTAAAAAGTCTTGAAACTGATAGTTAGTTATTCCTAGTATTTGTTCTCTACGATGTGGATATTCTCGAATATAATTAAGTGGATTTTTCGTTTTGGTAGATGGTCAAAATTCCCTTCTACCATTATTTTTTGACACCAAGTTAATTTTCCTGACAGCTCTAATGTGATGACAATTATCGCCAATAACAAAATTTTTGCTGATAATATTCAGAATTGTTCCGCTAATCCTTATCGTCGTGTTGATTTGCTGGCTCAACTCGCTTATGAAGTTGATCATAACCAGGCGATCACACTTTTAAAAGCCAAAGTCAGCCAAATTCCCAACGTTATTGACAGCCCAGCACCAGATGTAGAAATTATCACATTTAACTTAGCAGGTCCTGTTCTGACTGTCCATCCCTACTGCAAAAATGACTACTATTGGCAAGTTTATTTTGACACAGATAAAGCTATCCTGGAAACCTTTGGAGAAGCAGGATATGCAGTTACTAACAGCGTTATACAGTCAATAATTTATCTCAATATGACGGTCATAGTTTCATCCCATCACCATCTGAAAGAAGTTGATACTGAAGCAAAAAGTCAAGCTTGCATTTCAAAAAATCAACGAAAATTCATACTAGGTAAGGCTGATGCTTTGCCTATTTTTTTTGAAAGAATACTGGAAAATTGGTAAATGCGATCCTGACCAAATTTTTATCCTAAAACTTGTTTCCATCTTCCCTTGGCCAGCTATAAAAAAATTAGCAACAGTAACAGTTTTCATCGTTGTACGGCTGATTTTACAGTTCTAGAGTTGTTAAACTTCCAATTAAGAAAACAAGTCAGAGTTTTGGGTGAATCTGCAACTAAAGCATTATTAGCAGCAAGATAACACAGGAATATTCAGCCGTTATTGATCCAAGATAGGCAATCTCTACTAACACATTTCAACTTGTATATGTCTAGATACTGGACTTCTCCAAGAAATTGGGGATATATTTATTGCCATTTTTGTATAGAATTGGTATTGCAAATTACTACATAAATATGCACCTCATAAATTTATGAAAAAATCGCTCCAACTACCCCAAAAATTGATGCTGCTAGGTTCAGGAGAACTAGGAAAAGAATTTGTAATTGCTGCTCAACGCTTAGGCAATTATGTAATTGCAGTTGACCGCTATGCTAATGCTCCTGCTATGCAGGTCGCTGATTGTAGTGAAGTAATTTCTATGCTGAGTGCAGATGATTTAGAAACAGTAGTAACTAAACATCAGCCAGATTTTATTATCCCAGAAATTGAAGCAATTAGAACTGAAAAATTACAGGAATTTGAACAACGTGGAATCATAGTTATACCAACTGCTGCTGCGACTAATTACACAATGAATCGGGATAGAATCCGCGAATTAGCACATCAAGAATTAGGTGTAAGAACAGCTAAATATGGTTATGCATTCACCTTAGAAGAATTGATTACAGTGTCTGATCAAATTGGATTTCCTAACGTTGTTAAACCTGTGATGTCATCATCAGGAAAAGGTCAATCTATAGTCCAAGATATAACAGAAGTTGAAAAAGCCTGGAATTATGCCATTTCTAACTCCAGAGGTGATAGCCAAAAGGTAATCGTCGAAGAATTTATTAACTTTGAAATCGAAATTACATTACTGACAATTAAACAATGGGATGCACCAACAATATTCTGTCCTCCCATTGGACACAGTCAAGAAAGAGGTGATTATCAAGAATCTTGGCAACCAGCAAATATTTCTGAAGCTAAAATATTAGCATCTCAAGAAATTGCCAGAAAAGTTACTGATGCTTTGGGAGGTGGGGGCATCTTTGGAGTAGAATTTTTCATTACTAAAGATGAAGTCATTTTTTCTGAGCTTTCACCCCGACCCCATGATACAGGCATGGTAACATTAATCTCACAAAATCTGAATGAATTTGAATTACATCTGCGAGCAATTTTAGGCTTACCTATTCCCCACATTGAACAGTTAGGTTTTTCAGCAAGTGCAGTTATTTTAGCCTCTGAGAAATCAGATTCTATTGCTTTTACTGGTGTTGCTGATGCGTTAGCTGAAAAAGATGTAGATGTTAAGTTATTTGGTAAACCAACTGCTCATCCCTATCGACGAATGGGGGTAGCTTTGGCTAAAGGCACTGATGTTGAAGATGCGAGAGAAAAAGCAACTACAGCAGCAAGTAAGGTGAAATTGATTTAAATATGTTTAAATATGGTGAGTGCTTAGGCACTCACTACGAACCTTGAATAACTGAGGATTACTATAGACTTTTTGGCTATTTATGCGTAAAGTACAGTAAGTACATAGGAATAGTGTACTTATGAATGATTTAGCTAAAATCAGTCAAGAGTTTAACATCACCTCAGAGGAAATGGAGCAAAGTTTTTCGATCAAACCCAGGTTGAAAATTTGGAAGTAGCTAATAGGTCGATTTCTTCTGGTGTTTGGATACTTCCTTTCCCCTTTATGCTAGTGGAATGATTTATTTTTCAATAAACCAATTGTTTACTTTTTTGGGTATTTATACAGCTTTTTCTCACCCAAATTACTTTAGCTTATTTTGCTGCTTTTAAAGCTACAGATTCAGCCAGTTTTGCTTCTGCAGCTTCTCAAAGCTATCATAAAAGCGAATATAAACTAGATAAATATCATCAACTGCTAGATTGTAATTTTCTAGTCTTTTAGTTAAAAATTTATCTAATTTAGTTTTTATCTCTCCACGTCTGGTAATTATTTTTTGGCAGTATATTGGGCAATTACTGATTTTATGATTTCTTCTGTTGCTGGATTTATAATAATTTTAATTATATATTTTTCTGCACCAATTTTTCGAAAAATATGCTTGGCTGCTTCTAGTTTAATATGCCAATTAAGTGCAACATCCATAGGAACAGTAAGTATTTAGACGCAGTTTCAGCCGATGTTGTCTGTTTTTTAATTCTACCACCGATTTTTTTAACTGTATTGACTATAGGAATAATGAGGTGTATTCCTTCTCCTAATACCTGATGTTGAACTTGACCAAATTTCATTAATATAGCACGCTCAGCAGCATCAACTATGACAATAAACGTGAGTAATATGGTGGGTAAACAGATTAAGGCAGTCAGTTCACCAGCATTGTTTAAAGTGTTAGATTTTTTCCTCTCTAGCTAGGGTTTTTTATATTTTTTATTTACAAGAAACTTTGTAATTTTATTGATTTTAAAAGTTTGATAATATCATTTTCTTCCTCAAAATACACTAAATTTACCAGATCACCGTAGTTAATAAGCAACAGTTGTATGTTACTATAGTTAGTTAATACTAAAAGGTATTCTTCGTTTTGGTAATGCAAACAAATATATTCACAAAAAATGTACTCACAAATACCGCAATTTTAAAATTTTTGTGAAATACTGGTGAATTACCATAAACTACAGTAATCTGGCCTAGATACTGTAGTTTAAAATCTTTGTCTCAATTACTCCAGAGAAGTTACAACTAGGATATCAACCCACCATGGTGCAACTATTTTTTAAAGAAGAATCTCAAGATGGTATTAAAGTCACATCTTCTCTATCTCAATAACTTGCTTTTAGTGCAGTAGAAAGAGATATCAACAGTGGATGTATAGATCTAGAAATTGGACGGCTCAAAAAAATTGGTTTATTATCTTTAGTCATTCCCCTACAATAGGGTAGTGTTGATGCTACTTGGGTAGAGGCTTTAAAAATTGTCCAGGAACTATCGCAAGCAGATTATTTAATTGGGCAATTGTATGGCAATCATCTCAATTTAACAGCCTTGGCTTATATTTCGGGAACGCCAGAACAAAAACAAAAATATTATCGAGAAACTGCTACAAGGAATTTATTTTAGGCAAATGCTATATAACACACACGACACAAAGCTAAAAATTACTCCAGACGGAGAATATTACCTGGTGAATGGTGTTACAAGCTTTGGAAGAGACGTTGCGATCCCAGATTATCGGGTTTTCTCTGCCCTGAACAATGGTGTAGAAATACCATTAATATTTGTAATCCCTAAAGACTGAGATGGCATTCTTGCTAAGCAAGACTGCGGAAAATTTAACCAGCAATGGGAAGATAATCATACTTATTTCCTCCAGTATATTCAGTGTTGAATACTACTATGTAGTGGCAATGCAATATTTATTAGTGATTCGGGAAAAAGTAGGATAAATAAATCTTTTTTAACGTTCTTATCTGCACTTTTTACTTGACTGATTCCATAATTAAAATATCCCAATTGAAAATTGTTTTATGCGATTGATAATATTTTTCTGTAATTCATTTACCAGAAAATTTCTGTATGAATCTACACTCTAATTTTCTTTATCCACGTAGTCTATACCATACACAGTTTGAACTAGAATCTTTAGCATTTAATGCTCAGCTTCAAGATTTTTCTCAAAGAGTTAACTACATTTGTAGTTTACAAACTGGTAGTAAACTTTCTTCTAAAGAGGCTCATCACCAAATTCACATCCTTTGGAAAAAGTTGAAAATGACTAGGAAACATTTGTCAAGTCACTAGTACCGCCGTGAATTCAAAATGCTTCTTACAGAAGAGGTACGCTAACAAAATAGTGCTTCCAGCAGGCTGCGCCAACAAAATTCAAATCATCATAAAACCCACCGCCAAAACAGAAAACATCACATCTATCGGACGAAGTTTTTTGATTTTGTATAAATAGACTGGGGCTGTTACAGAAATCAAAATATAGACAGTTAAAAATCCATAACTGCAAGTAGAACCCAAATAGCCCATGCAATCAAAAAGTTTTATGTGAAAAAAAGACATGACCGCAGGGATAATAAATGTCAACAACGAACACATTGTTACTGCAACATGAGGTGTTTGTTATATTAGCTGCATGAGCGTTACTGAAAGATGCATGAAATCAACCATGACGAGCCATTAAAAAAGCTACTCTAGTTACAGGATTGATGCTTCCTAAAATGCAAGCAAAGAAACCAAATAATGCACCTAAACCTACTAATTCTCCCAAAAAACCCATTCCTGTTTGTTGAGAGAGAAAACTTAAAGGTTCTTCTGTTTGAGAAATGAATACGCCAGTATTACTAAAGCCTAGAACTTCTATACAAGTACTAGAAATAAAAAATAAACCTGCAAGAATAACGCTACCCATAACTGCTTTGGGTATTCTTCCTAACACACCTACTAAAAAGGCTTAATAGTCATTGGTCATTAAGTCGGTGGGTGTTGAAAATTGTCGTTATAACAAGGCAAAAGGCAATAGGGAAGAGATTTTGGTCAATTTTACTTTTCATTACATACTTCTCTCCGAGAAGCCGCTGCGCGTCTACGGTTTTTCTTGTGCCTTCCTACTTAGTTCAGTAGTCAGTAGTTGAAGTCCTAAACTACTGAATTCCTGATTTCTTCAGTGTTTACTTAACTGTTTTTCCTCACGAAGTAGAGTAGTTTCAGTTTTTATGGTGCTATTAACAGCGGTATGTCTATGCACATTAGGTTTAATAATTAGACTGACACCAATAGCCCAAGCTAACGCAACCATCCAACCGACAAGAATATCACTCGGAAAATGAACTCCTAAATATAGGCGTGTCCAAGCAATTACCAAGAGGTATAAACTACCAACACTCAGAACCAACCACCGCCAGGGACGATGCCAAGTTAAAATAAGTAAGATTGCTATTAGGGTCATACTTGTCATGGCATGGCCGCTGGGAAAGGCATAATCAAATTCAGGTGCTTTTGATACCCACAATTGGGGACGCACTCGGTGCATAAACTCTTTAGCGGTGCGGTTAATAATCAAGTTCCCCACAGCGGTAGTGAGTATATAAACCACTGTTCTCCATCTACGTTTGCGTAACAATAGAATAGTGATCACACTCAACACAAGTAACGCAGTCCAAAATGATCCCCACTTAGTCAACACCAAAGCAATAAAATCCAGTCGGGGATTAGTTGTAGAATGAATGGCCATCAAAATAGGCACATCCCAAGGAAAACTGCCTTCATCTTGCCAAATTTTCACCGCCAGGACTTCTACAACCTGCAAAGGTAAATACACACCCATCAACATCAGCAACAAAGAACGCCAATGGTAAAACAGCAGGTTCTTAAGAAGAAGAATCGGTGACCTACGTTTCTCTTTCAATATCTTTCCTTTATTCATACCTTTATTCATAACTACAAGCCTGATTTATATCATCTGCCGTTAAATACTCTATTCAACCCTAAATCAGACATAAAACATATTAATCCATTAGCTATATCATATTTTTATCTCATATTTTTTATATATAGGACTGGATAGGGTAGTTAGAACATTAATTCATGATAAAACTCTGTCTAAAAAATGATTTCACTCCTGAATCCTGCTATAACAGCTTATTAATTTTAATTAGCAATATAATCCTACACAACTGTAGTTTGTATAGTTCCATATTCTTGATACTGTTATTCTCCTTCCTTACCACGATAAGCACGAAAAAATAAATCAATTTATAGATATTGACACTAGCGATAGATTTACTAGTAAAGTACAGTAAATCGATCAAGCATTAGTACTTTGTGTAAAATTATAAAAATAACCTTCAGCAATATCTCTAAGGAAAGTAGATTAAATAAGGTAATATATATACACCAGAAGGGTAGATGGAGAACTGGTAGATGATGCCCCCTGACCCTGGTG
>CAKZGI010000414.1 GCA_936914905.1 uncultured Trichormus sp.
ATAGGGAGCATGGGGGGTAGTCGGGAGATATGAATAGGAATTGGAGCTTTGTGAAACGAAAGTAGCTGTTTATGGTAAAGGTGGAATCGGGAAATCAACGACTAGCTGTAACATATCCATAGCTCTAGCAAGACGAGGAAAACGGGTATTACAGATCGGATGTGATCCAAAACATGATAGTACTTTTACACTTACAGGTTTTTTAATACCTACAATAATAGATACTTTACAATCAAAAGATTATCATTACGAAGATGTATGGCCCGAAGATGTTATTTATAAAGGTTACGGAGGGGTAGATCGTGTAGAGGCCGGTGGGCCGCCTGCTGGGGCCGGATGTGGAGGATACGTGGTGGGAGAGACAGTAAAATCATTGAAGGAATTAAATGCTTTTTATGAGTATGATATTATTTTATTTGATGTTTTAGGAGATGTAGTCTGTGGAGGCTTCGCAGCTCCATCGAATTATGCGGATTATTGTATTACAATCACAGATAATGGATTTGATGCTCTTTTTGCAGCAAATCGCATTGCTGCGTCAGTCAGAGAAAAGGCACATACTCATCCCTTACGATTAGCTGGTCTAGTAGGCAATCGTACATCTGAAAGAGACCTGATCGATAAATACGTGGAAGCTTGTCCAATGCCCGTACTAGAGGTACTACCTCTAATCGAAGACATTCGAGTATCAAGAGTAAAAGGAAAAACTTTGTTTGAAATGGCTGAATGTGAACCAAACCTGAATTATGTTTGTAATTTTTATTTGAATATAGCAGATCAGATTTTGTCTGAACCAGAAGGGATTGTACCAAGAGAAGTTCCAGACAGAGAATTATTTAGTCTACTCTCTGACTTCTACCTGAATCCTAATTCTAGTAACGAAGTAAATATTCGGGATAATCAAAAAAATCAATTGGATTTCATAATAATTTAAACTAGAGACTATAAAAGTCTCTGCATATATACAATTTCAAGGAACCTTTTTAATGATAACTTTCGAAACTGCTGCTTTTGAATGTGAAACCGGCAACTATCACACGTTTTGTCCTATCAGTTGTGTAGCTTGGTTACATCAAAAGATCGAAGATAGTTTCTTTTCAGTGATCGGTACGAAAACTTGTGGTTATTTCCTGCAGAATGCTCTTGGAGTTATGATCCTTGCGGAACCTCGTTATGCAACGGCAGAATTGGAAGAGGGAGATATATCAGCTCAATTGAACGATCAGGAAGAATTAGAAAGACTATGTCTTCAGATAAAAAGAGATAGAAATCCTAGTGTTATTGTGTGGATTGGTACATGTACCACAGAAATAATTAAGATGGATTTAGAGGGAATAGCACCAAAATTGGAAAGTCAACTCGAGATACCAATTGTAGTAGCACGAGCTAACGGGTCAGATTATGCTTTTACTCAGGGAGAAGATACTGTATTAGCAGCCATGACACATCGGTGTCCAGAATATGATTATAGTGCTACCAACAGCGATAAAAAAAAAGAACAGGGAAGATTTCAAGAATCTATCTTGACGAGTAGAAAGTCTAATAATCATGCTTTAGTACCTTTTGGATCCCTGCCGTCGATTGTAGCTTCCCAACTAAACTTGGAATTAAGACGACAATCCATTCATGTGTCAGGTTGGTTACCCTCCCAGAGGTATGCCGAACTTCCTGCCTTGGGTAAAGGAGTTTGCGTCTGCGGTGTAAACCCTTTCCTAAGTCGTACAGCAACAACATTGATGCGTCGAAGGGGGTGTCAGTTAATTGGAGCACCTTTTCCAATCGGTCCCGATGGAACGCGAGCCTGGATCGAAAAAATATGCTCGGTTTTTAGTGTCAAACCACAGGGTTTAGAAGAAAGAGAGACTTATATTTGGAAAAGCTTGAAAGATTACGTCGCAGTAGTTACTGGCAAATCCATTTTTTTTATGGGAGATAATCTCTTAGAAGTATCCATAGCAAGATTTCTAATTCGATGTGGAATGATTGTTTACGAAATAGGTATTCCCTATATGGACAAAAGATATCAAGCTGCAGAATTGTTACTTTTACAAAACACCTGCAAAAAAATGAGGGTGCCTATGCCACGAATTGTTGAAAAACCGGATAATTATAGTCAGGTACAGCGTATGCATGAATTGGGGCCTAATCTCGCGGTGACCGGAATGGCTCATGCAAATCCTTTAGAGGCAAGGGGTATCGATACAAAATGGTCCGTTGAATTTACATTCGCTCAAATTCATGGATCTACCAATGCGAGAGATGTTCTTGAACTCGTAACTCGTCCTTTAAGACGCAACGATGACTCTCTCCTAGATTGGAGTAATCTATCAAGGCAGATTATAGAGGCTTAACTAGAAACTTTTTATTATAAATTAAGATAGAAGAACTATCTATATATCTATCTTTTTTTTACTAATCGTTATGGAGATATTCATGAAGACTATAAAATCTCTTAGTCATATAATTGAATCTTCTACTTCATCTTCTTGATATATGATCTAAGAATAAACCTTTTAGACACTAACTAATATAATTTGAGTATCAAATTAATGGATCTACATCTGTAAAAAAAAAATCAATTGGAATATTTTATTGTTTGTATGTATAATGTAAATAGTAATAAAACAAATTGAGCTATGAAAAAAAAAAAAAATATATATATATATATGATAAATATTAAAAAAGGTTGTCAGGTTTAAGAAGAGGTCTATAGAAAGAAGAGTAAAAAAAAAAAAAACATATAAAAAATAAACAAAACTAAAACGAGTTTAAAGCTTATAATAAAAACTTTGTCATTGGTTTCGGTGAACACAATGGGCCCTTATGTTTTATTCGGTATCTATTATGGTTTACTCACAACCTTACCTATTGGATCTTCGCAAATTCTATGTATAAGGGCTTTTATGACTGGGGGGAATCTTAGCGGTATTGTCGCCTTGAGTGGATCAATGATGGGACAGTTATTACTTATTCTATCAATATATTATTCACCTTTATATATATTGTTCTCGAAACCACATTTACTGACTATTCTAGTAGTACCATACATGTTTCTTTTTTGGTTTCAAACAAAGGACCTACCCGATTATAAGGACTTACGTCCTGCTACCTCATTGCATGATTCACGAATGGTTCGTATTTTTCTGAATAGCTTTATTTTTCAGATTGTTAATCCAGTTTTATTACCGAGCCCCGTACTAGCGAGACTAATTCATCTTATTCTATTTCGTTGGAGCAACAACGGCGTTTTTCTAATTAGTAGTTTGGTGGGTTGGCTGATGGGTCACTTAATATTCAGTTCCTTATCTCGACTATTAATTCTTCGTATAGAGAGAGATTCGCCCATGGTTTATCTCTTTGTTAAACGCGCAATTAACGCAACTTTTAGTATTATTGCTATTATTCATTTAATATCCTGCTTGGGTAGAGCCCCAGTACCTTTTTGCACAAAAAAATACAATAACGAATTTCTTGAGAAAGACTTGGAATTCCAGAAATTTGAAAATACGGACATAATCTGGTGGATTTTCAAACCATGGCCTGCCTCTTTTTTTGATCTCTCCAGATCAAATCAACCTACACGATTCAAGAGGATTAGTAGAGTCAACGGTAATAGTCTTGTCAAGACAAAAGTATCTAATTACTTTTTTGGGAAATGTTTGACCGATGGAAAGCAGAGATTATGCTTCGCGGCGTTGCCAGGTTTGTCAATTCTTGAAGAATAAATAGAAGAATCTTTAGAAAACGAAAACTATGATGTTTCCATGGCTAGTTCTACTCCATACCAAGATTGGATTTTGGAAGAATTAGCAAGGGCTGAGTCTTTAGCAAAAGAATTGAAGGACCGAATTTATTTTTTAGATGCTGGGTCTACTTTTTGGAACGCGATGGAGAAAGAGACTAGATTGACTATTGCGGAGAGTTGTACGCGACTACCTAACGTTTATGATCCTTTCTTAGCTAAGTTTTCTGGTATAAAAATTCAACCCCCACAAAGTTTTTTAACTGTAGATGAATTGAATCCAGTGACCCAGGAAAAGACAGAATCCTTAGATGAGATAGATTCCATAGTAACTATAGAGAGCAATATCGATACCGACGAACAAATTGAAAATTGGATCTCTGGTAAGAACCCACAATGCAAATATAGGAACAAAATCCCCCTTCCGTGGGAAGAGCTACCAAAAAGAACTCAGCGTTTGTTTCATTTTATGGCCAATGGCCGATTTTTATCACAGTCTAATATACCAGACATCGTGAACGAAATAGAAAATTCATCCGGAATCGATATCATTTGGGAAGACATATTTGATCTAGATCCTGTTGAACGAGCTCTCTTTTTTACATACCTCCAGGAAAACTATCATAGCTTCACTGAATTTAATTTTTCAAATATTTTTTCACTTAATGGAGAGAGGCGCTTTCGAAATCCGAAATACCAGGTCTGTTCGATCCATGAGATCGAGAATCTAGAAAAAGTCTTGGTTCATTATACTAAAGCAATATTCGAAAGTAAGTATGATCTTCCCGGAATGGAAAGCGATGTTCGTTATAGAAAATTGAAAAATCTCGGGATTACTTTTGGCAAGACGAAACGGAAAACCACGAAGATAGTAAAGCGATTTGCAAGAGTACCCGACTTCCGTCGTAGGATAGTAAAAGGAGCCTTGCGATCGAAAAGGCGTAAGATATTGCTATGGAGATTTTTCGAAGATAAAGTACACTCACCCTTTTTATTAAGATTTTTGGAAGTTCCTAACCTACTTAAAATGCCCGGACGAAGTATATTTCTTAGTTCAAAGTATGAGAAGGCTTTCATCGATTTGAAAAGAACAATAACTCCTGAGAGTAAACAAAAACTAAGATTAGTTTCAAAAACAAAGGCATTAATGGAATCTCAGAACAATACCCGTTCAATGATCGCTGCCAGGATGGATATAGGCCCTATTCATAGTGGAAGAGGCTTGTTACTAGTTTTCCAAGCACTTCTTCGAAAATATATTAGAATGCCCTTAGCTATTTTTTGTAAAAATATTGTACGTAGCTTGTTACGTCAAGACTCCGAATGGGATATAGATTGGATGGAGTGGAGTAGAGAAACTTATATTAATTGTACTTACGATGGCCAGGAATACTCGCAATTTCGATTTCCCGGTCGCTGGTTGAAAGAGGGATTGCAAATAAAAATTTTATATCCATTTGAATTAAAGCCTTGGCATACTTATGAGAAAAAGAAGCAATCGATCATTCGAAAAGGCGATAATTTCAAATCCATTCCGAATCCATTATCAAACAAAGTTGATGATTTTATGCAAGGAAGACCCCGATTTAGTTATTTAACAGCTTGGGGATTCCAAGTAGATGTCCCTTTCGGAAAAAGAAAAAAACAATATTCTTTCTGGAAACCCATTCGAAAAAAAATTTTTTTGATTTGGCAGAAGAATTTTATGCGGCGAGCCCGACAGTTTTTTCATTTCTATACGAAACTAAATCTTTTGGTCCTTCCAAATTCCGATGAAATTTTTGACTCGATGCGTCAATTTGGGATATTTCCAAAGAACTCTAAATATAAAAGAACCAAAACTTTTGATAGAGATACGTTAAATATTAATAGCGATACTTTGAAAATTGAGCATGTAAAATTGATAGAACCCAAATGGAGTTTTGATGAATCAGATAGGACATTTTTTTGCACAAATAATACAAATCAATCCATTATTGATATTAATGAGTTATTGATTTGTAATAATCCAAAAAAAAGGAACACTTTTTTTGTTATTCCTTCGGAAATTGGAAAAGAATTTATGGGTTTTAGAGGAATTGCTTTGCAATTACGCCTATCATTAATGGAAGTAACTGAACAGTTTTTTGGCATAGTCTCATCAGTCTGTCGAATAACCGAACGAACTCTTGTTAACTATTTTACTGAACTTGTTGCATTAAAAAGGCAGTTGGTAAGAACAGCAAAAAGTAACACAGTTAAGAATTACGGGACAGAACATTCAGGATCGTCTGTTCCCGGGACGAAGAGATGGGTACCGCGGCCTAAGAGGTTTGAATTAATATCTCAGGCTTATCTTTATGATAATTTATGGAGCACCAGTATAGATGGAAATTCATATTTGAATCTTCTATTCACTAATAATCTCGAGAATGATCTTGTCACAGCGAAAATGAAAAACAACAGGGATAAGGGTAAAAAAACCGAAATATTTCAATCTATTAAACCTTCGGACTACAAAGAGTATGTTGATATCACTCCGACGAATCAAGATTTTGTATCATTTTTGATCAATGAAAGCATAATAGAATGTGTAGAGGGTTGGGGATTCCCCAAACAACTATCTACTCTGAATTTGAATAACTGGAATATTTGGATAGATTCTTTTTCCAGATATAATTTACCACTAGAAGTGTGGGATAGTCTAGCACCCCAAAAATGGAAACTCCATTTAGGTAATTCTGATACACTCAATAGTACCGAAACAGAGATTCCAAAGATACAAAATCGATCCTCAAAGGAAAAAGAACTAAAAAGCTACTCCATCTATGCAAAAAATCCCTTACTGAAGGACCGGATTAACAATTATAACAAACGTTTGAAATATAGTTATTTGTTAAATAGTTTTATTGACTATCTGCGAGATGGGCATACGCAGCAAAATACTACACAACAAGATTTCCTAATCCGAAAAAGAACTTTTGAGTCCAAGAATTTAACTGATAGATTCTGTGAAATATTTGATGAGAATGAAATCAATCTTTTTGGTGGAATTGATTTAGATTTTGTTGAGCTTATTTTTGATGTTAGAGATATTCCTGATACTCAAGATATTCGTGACATTAATACTATTTCTGATACTGAAGATATTCCTGATACTGAAGATATTCCTGATACTGAAGATATTCCTGATA
>CAKZGI010000415.1 GCA_936914905.1 uncultured Trichormus sp.
TTTATCCTGGTTCATGGTTGCTAATCCACACTTGTTTATCCTTATATTCTCCTAATATTCTCCTAAAACCTATGTATCTTCCAATAGTGGATGCTCCTACCAAGACTTACGCAAGAAATCTCTAAAATTCTCTTTCCTTCCTGTCCTTCGTCCCTATCCCTACGGGACGCTACGCGTTAGCGGAGCTTTCACTTTAGCGATACTTGCTTTGTTTTTCCATTACTCATCCTTTTCTTTCCCCACACCCTTCTTTTTCTTCTTTTTCAATCCTGCCAACCATTAGGTAGAATAATCATCTATTTGCAATTTTGTAGTCCAAGGAAGCTGGGAAATTATGACGCGTCTAGCCCTGCTGAGTGTATCTAACAAAACTGGTATAATTGATCTAGCCCGCAGCTTAGTTGAAGAATTTGGCTTTGATATTGTCAGCAGCGGGGGAACGGCTAAAACCCTCAAGGATGCGGGAATCCCAGTTACAAAGGTCTCAAATTATACGGGTTCACCAGAAATTTTGGGTGGTCGGGTGAAAACTCTCCATCCCCGCATTCATGGTGGTATTTTAGCACGGCGGGATATAGAGCAAGATATCAAGGATTTGGAAAATAACCAAATTCGTCCTATTGATTTGGTGGTGGTGAATCTTTATCCTTTTGAGGAAACTATTGCTAAACCTGGTGTCACTTTAGCAGAAGCTGTAGAACAAATTGATATTGGTGGCCCTGCAATGTTACGGGCTTCATCCAAAAACTTTGCCCATCTGACTGTATTATGTAATCCTGATCAATATGATGAGTATTTGCAAGAACTACGCAACAATGGGTCGGCTTCTTTAGAATTTCGGCAAAAATGCGCCTTGAAGGGATTTCTGCAGACGGCAAGTTATGATAACGCCATTGCTGCTTATTTGGCTGGTGTAGAAACTGAAGGTGTACCAGAAACATACACTGTTTCCGGTACACAAATTCAATCTCTGCGTTATGGTGAAAACCCTCATCAACCTGCTGCTTGGTATCAAACGGGAACTAAACCTACAGGTTGGGTAGCGGCAACGAAACTGCAAGGCAAGGAACTCAGCTATAATAATTTAGTAGATTTGGAAGCTGCACGCCGCATTATTGCTGAATTTACGGAAACTCCCGCAGCGACAATTATTAAACATAATAATCCCTGTGGAACTGCTGAGGCTGACAGTATTCTTGATGCTTATAAGAAAGCTTTCAATGCTGACTCTACCTCGGCTTTTGGCGGAATTGTGGCTTTAAACCGTGCCATTGATGCTCTCACAGCCTCTGAATTAACTAAGACCTTTTTAGAATGCGTGGTTGCACCTGGTTGTGATGAAGAAGCCCAGGAAGTTCTTACCAAGAAAGGTAATGTCAGAGTTCTGATTTTACCAGATTTCCTCACTGGATCGAAAGAAACGGTTAGAGTGATCGCAGGTGGTTTCTTAGTTCAAACTGCTGATGATATCATTGCTGACACCAGTCAATGGCAAGTTGTTACTGAACGTCAACCCACTCCTGCTGAGTTAGCTGAGTTGCTGTTTGCTTGGAAAGTTTGTAAGCACGTTAAATCCAATGCTATCGTTATCAGCAGAGACCGGACAACTTTAGGCGTAGGTGCTGGACAAATGAACCGCGTTGGTTCCACAAAAATAGCTGTAGAACAAGCTGGAGAAAAAGCGAAAGGCGCAGTTTTGGCTAGTGATGGCTTCTTCCCCTTTGATGATACCGTCAGAACCGCAGCCGCAACGGGAATTACAGCCATTGTTCAACCAGGGGGAAGTCTGCGGGATAAAGATTCTATCAAAGCCGCTAATGAACTGGGTTTATTGATGCTTGTCACTGGTGTTCGGCACTTCTTACACTAAACAAAATACCCTGCTTTTTAGAGAAGTTGGGAATCTAAGCCACTGCTACAACTTAATTCTCAAATTATCATGCAATATACTTGCCATTTTCTGAGTTGAGTGATATGGTTGTTTTGTGTGAGGAGCAAAGTTAAATATAAAAAGCGTTTGGGGTGGAAACACGGTAACACTCCCAGGCGCTTTTTATTTTGTGTGTAGGAAATCAACTCCTGGTACATTTATTAAAATACTACTCATAATATTTATTTTTAAATTAGCACTGATACAATTCTTCTTCTGTGTGAGGAGTAATTTAAAACTAAAAAATGCCTGGTGTGGAAACACGGCAACACTCCCAGGCATTTTTATTTTTGCTGTCAACGACATATTTGAATTACTAATATTTTTTCTTAAAAAAACACTTGCTATATAAGTTAAACCAGTGATATATTCTATTTGTGTGTGAGGAGTAAAGTTGAAAAAAGCGTCTGGGGTGGAAACACGGCAACACTCCCAGGCTATTTTTGATTTGATAAATGATTTTATATTATGGTTAATTAGCACTGGTTGAGAATCTCTTCCCACTCAACTTCAGAAAGCGGTTTTAACTCTGTTTGCATATTAAAACAATCACAAGCCGCAATAATTAAAGCTTCTATTACGGTTTCTCGATGGAAGTTCTGCGGAAGTTGAACTGGAATAAAAGCATCTTTTCCAAATACTTCCTGAAATAAATCTGCATCTGGGTCTAGTAAAATAGAACCATGTTGTAAGATTGCTTCACCTTTTCGGAGTTGGGCGCTACCAATTAATTTACTACCATCGGCTAAAATTAAATCTGCACCCGTCGCAATTCCAAAACAGTTAGGGTTGTGAATATAACCGCGTCCAGCTTGACCATAGTTTAACTCTACACCAAGCGATCGCCATCCTTGAATCAAAAACTCACAAATCTTCGCATAAACCTGGAGACGACTTCCCTCAAGTCCAGAAGTAACAACAGCATAACTTAAATCACCTTGGTGTAAAACAGCCCTCCCACCGCTAGGACGACGCACTAAATCAAGTTTATGACCTTGCCCAGTGAAATTTGTCCTTAAATTTTGCCGAAATTCCAGGTATTGTTTTTGATGATAACCCAGAGAAATAGCGGGTGGCGACCAAGTATAAAACCGCAAAGTGGGAGGATGCTTTCCCGATTTGTGTTGTTCAAGTAACCATCTGTCAACTGCCATTTGTACATTACCAGCAGCTGCTAAACAAGGAATTAGTCGCCAAACCTGTTTTACCAATTCAACATCCAAAATAGCCTATGCTCCACCAAACTCATCCACCAAAGCGTCATCATTACCAAACTCATCCACCAAAGCGTCATCATTATCATCAGCGATAGTGGCGACAATGGTAATTAGGCGAGAAGTTTCCCCTGGTGACAACTGTGCTAAAGTGCGAGAGGAAATTACGACAACGTGATTTTCAATAATGCCAAAACGGGCTTCAAATGTACTAGTACAATTCAACTGTAACAAATAACGCATCAATTTGGGTTCATCTTTAGCAGGTAACTTTAGCACCGCTGACCAAACAGTGATAGTATCTTCATCAGTAGAACCAGTGAGTTGTACAAATACTTCCACACTACCATACTTAAACTTCCATAGATAAGTGCCTCCTGGTGTGTGGTTAAACATTGCGCTGTTATTTTGTTCTAGCGTACTAATAACGTTTTCAATGACTTGTATATGGTTAGAACTTGATGTTTCAGCAATAATTTCATCAATCAATTCATCGGGAGTGAGAGTTTCTTGGTAGCTTGTCATATAGATTTATTCCTGAATATAGTTACTGCTTTTCTCTACAACTACTTTATCGCTTGTAGGTCAAATTGGTTTGAGTCAGAAGTTCAGGGAACATGGAACAGGAAATAAAGGTTTACCTAGCTTCGCAAAAATCAAATATGATTTTTATACTATGACGTCGAGTATACTTAATCTTTAACATATTATGCAGTAAATAATACCTAAGTCTACTACCTCTATTGTTCCAGTGTTACAAATAAGTGTCTGTTAATAGGGAATTAATCCAAATAAATAGTATGTATTAGCACTTACTAAAGAAGTAAGAATATACCAATTGGTATAACTATTTGGACACGAGCGATCGCACTCTATAGAGATAATAGCCTAAAAGTTCACGCCCTAGAAGACCGCTGTACCCATCCTCATGTTAAACTCAGTTATAGGCAAGTTGTCAACAATCAATTAGAATGTGCTTATCACGGTTGGCGTTTCAATAGTGAAGCTGAATTTACAGCAGTTCCCTATTTAGCAGCCAATCAAAAATTACCAACTTCCACAATTCGCCATTATCCAGTCAAAGAACAAGACGGTTTTATCTGGTTATTTCCCTGAGATATAGAACCATCTGTAGGACCATTGAGTTTACCAGAATGGGAACATTTAAATTAAAATGCCACAGTTTCCGTCATTAATACTCAAGCTCATGATTCTTATTTAATTGAAAACTTGATGGATATGTATCACGGATATTTACATCAAGATTTGCAAGCTTGGGTAGAAGCATCACTGCAAAATATTGACGAAGATAAAAATTGTGTCAATGCTCATTCTACAGCCCGAAGTTTCTATAAAATAGATAAAATTTGGTCAATATCACAATTATTTTTCCCAGCTTTGCTTCCCTTCCATCCTGAACCATTAGATGTCAGTTACGTTTATTCCCATTGGGTATCTAGCTTGGGTAATAATTTTAAAATTTACTGTTTGTTGTGTCCTGTAAATTAGACACAAACCAACGCGTATTTAATTCATTTTACCTCAATCAATACATTTTGGAGACAGCACAAACTACCTGTATGGTTTCGGAGATGTATCAAAAATAGCTTATTTGGTGCAGCCCAAAAATTACTTGACGGTTTGGTGGTACAAGATGTAAAAATGATTGAAGAATAACAGCAAGCTTATTTGCAGAACCTAGAAATCCGAAATTATGAATTAAACCGAGCTTTAGTAAGTGTGCAGAAGCTAATAAAAACTCAAGTTCAGAAATTAGGTTAATGTTTGATAACGAGTAGTCTGAAAAATTTTACCAAATCGGCAACAGTCTCGAAAACTTCAGCGTCTTCTTTTAAAGAGACTTAAATATTTCTGATTTAGTGAATATGAAAAACTTCTCTATCCTAAAAGCCAATATCACTCACAGAAAAATGACAGCTTCCTTGATGTTAACTGCCATTTTATCTACAATTGGCAGCTTAACTATCATCAATAATCATCCTGCTTCTGCAAATCCTATCAATGTTCAGCAGAGAAATATAAACAATAATAAAATCCAACCTATACGAATTCCTGAAAACTAGTTACCACCATCTTTAGATAGAGGTATGGTATTCCAAGAAATTTCCAATGGTGGAATTACAGAAGTAACATATCAAACAGTTTTACTTAATGATGGACTTTTCATGCGTGTGCGTATTCGTGATGCAAATGACTCTGAACGCAGCCTCCGTAGTATTTCTTGACAAGAGGTAAAAAGTTTAAAAAACTGTTGAATCACAATAACATTGCTAAATTCAATAATCTCAATTATACTGCACCTAGCAGTGCTGCTGACTACATTACCTACACCCTAACTAGTCAACAAGGTACGCGGTTCATTAGAACGATATTTCTCAAAATAGCTTACCGAATAAATTGCAGCTCGTTATCTCAGCTTGGAATCAACTCAAGAATAAAGCACAATCACTTTGAGACTCTGCGGTCTGAAGACACGCAGATTATTTAAGACTCGCGTGAAACAGTAATTGTGGATGTTAACATCCAATGAAATCTAACAAAAACTGCACAATTCCTCATGCAATGTAGTAAAGGGGTAATTTGGTGATAGATAATTAGTAAGAATTATTACCCCTTACCCCTTACCTAATTTACAGGTTACCGTTGCGAAAAGCGAGGACAAAGATTACTGCTGGACCAGCAATTATAATCAATGCTACACAGGCTAATTGAAACACAACTTCCAAATTAATATTGGCTAAAGCTTCCATTTTTCCTCCAAAGGGTTTTAAAAAGTTCAATAACTCAAAACTCAAGCGCAAAGGCCAGATTATATCATATCTGGATAGGGGTAGCAATTTTTAAGTTACTTAACAAAGTTATAGGAAAATACATAAAAGAGTAAAATGTGCTGAGAATGGGTTCACTTATGAAAGAGGTGTGCTCCTTTTCCCAGTCCCCAATCCCTAGAGGTAAATTATGGCTACTTGGCAATGTATAAAGCAATGTGGAGCCTGCTGTCATCTTGATCCTGATGAGCGTCCAGATTTAGAAGAATATCTTTCACCAGAGGAACTGGGACTTTACCTGAGTATGGTAAGTGAAGGAGGATGGTGTGTGAATTTTGACCAGGAAACGAAAGAATGTACTATTTACGCTAATCGTCCGCGTTTTTGTCGGGTGGAAGCAGAGATTTTTCAGGATATGTATGGGATTGAACCAGAGGAACTAAATGATTTTGCCATCGACTGCTGTAGTCAGCAAATAGAAGCAGTTTATGGGGATCGCAGTTTGGAAAGTTTACGGTTTGATCAAGCTGTTGGATTTTAAACGTCTAAGATCTAAGAATAGTGTTCTTTGTGGAAGAAACAAGTAGCCATCATTCATCTTTTGTGCGTCTCCGAGCTTCATAAGATTCTCTAAAACTTGGTTCATCAGGCAATAGTTCCATCGCTTTGTTATAAGCTTGAAGAATCTCGGTTTCAGATGCTCGTAACCAATTCAATGTTTTTGCAAGATCAAACCAACACCAAGCATTTCTGACTTTATCATCAGATAATTGAATTGCACGACGAAGTAATTCTACACCCTCGCGATTTAATCATTTCTTTCTGTGTATATCTCTGCTTTTTTTGGAGAGAGTAATTTTAGTTTGTGCTAGTTAACCTGTCTGCTGCAATTCGAATGGTTTAGGTAGTAAGTAGGTGGGCATAAAAATTTATGTATCGGCTCAATAAGTAGGGGTAAGAGAAAAAAAGAAGAAGTTGAGCGTGGGATACAGGGCGTTATAAAATATGAGACATGACGCAAAAAATTTTAGCAAAAGACTTAT
>CAKZGI010000416.1 GCA_936914905.1 uncultured Trichormus sp.
CAAAATTCCCTTCTAGCATTTTTTTGACACCAAGTTAATTTTCCTGACAGGTCTAATGCTAGAACAATTTTAGATCCACAAATTCTCTGCAAAATCAATATTTTCAACATTTCCAAAATTAACTCAGAAGTGCGCGGTGGCAAAAGTCCAAAAATTAAACGACTATCTGAATATATTGGAGAAAGCTATTTTGATTATCTTTCCCAGTTAGAAGACCTAGTAATTTTAATGGATGAATCGCACCAATATCGAGCTTCAGCAGGTATTTGAGCAATTCATTAATTAAAACCATTAATGGGTTTAGAACTTACAGGTACACCTTCTGTAGAAACCAGCAAAAAACCAATATATTCTAAATATGTAATCTATGAATACTCTCTAGGAAAAGCAATTACAGATGGTTTTGTTAAAGATCCTGCTGTGGTGACTCGTAAAGATTTTAATCCTGCCAGTTTATTACCAGGAGCAATTGAACAAATCAAATTAGAAGATAGAATTTATTTACACGAAAATATTAAAGCTGAATTTAAAACTTATGCTCTCCAAACAGGAAAGCCAATTGTTAAATATTTTATGCTTGTGATTGCCCGTGATACTAACCATGCTTCACAACTTTTAGATTTGATTAAATCTAATGAATTTGCCGAAGGGTATTACAAAGATAACGAAAACATGGCCAATTTTCTGTTGGAGATGAATCCGACTTGAAACATTTTGGCTCATAGATTAGGTTTTAAATTCACGTTTGATGATGCGTTTGCGTTCGTGCAGTCTGCTGCAAGTGCGGGAGCCGATTTCTCTGATGACACGATTTATACTGATAAAAAAATGCAGAAGAATGGTATGGGTTGATGTCATCATCCAGGAAGTTTTTAAGAACACAGCGCAAGAACTAGCGTTTGTGATATAAGAGAATGGTGGTCAGTTTGTATTTTGTTAGAATACTTTTAGCACGTTTAATAACGTTTAATAAAACTGTCTGGAATGAATACCGTTGGCGAATTCATCAAAAGGGTGGTTTTTGGAAACTTTTGTTGGAGGATTTCCACAATAGCTTTCAGGTTTCCAGCATTAAGAAATATTTAGGGTCATCGTGGTCGGGTAGCAGGACTATATCGCTATAATTCCGCCCCTCAGAACCTGACGTGTGCCTTACAAAGCATCCGGCTCAAGAAAGTCATAAACTACGGATTACATTCACCGTAACAGCTCAATAATTAGGGGTAAACCGTTCAGAGAGAACCCTCAAATGGAGCAAAACCCTTTGTGATCTGGTAGTTCGCCCCCAATTATTGAGGGCATACCATTCATCTCCCATAAGACACCAGCAAATCCAGCTTACAGATGAGTTTTCATGGTTTTCTTACTTTATTTACATCTCAAGCGAAGAGTCTGCCAATACTTATATTTATAAAAAAATCCAAATACGTCTACCGGATGCTTCTCTCTAAGGGCTTGATTTGCCTGCCATTCGTCGGTTATAAGCTGAGCCATGCATCCACCAGGGCTTTTAATCACTTGATGTTGTAGTTCTTCTTTTAGTGCTTCAATCGCAGTTAGCACAATCTCCTCTGTAGAATTGGGTATCTTCGAGGCAAGAGTGCTAGTAAGTTTAATCCCTAAAGACTCTAACTCGGCTTTAATTGCCTCACCAATTCCTTTTGGTTCACTTGTTTTGAAATAATCGCAATATTAGACTTCGCTTAAGAGCGAGTATTATTTAGTTCAACAGAAGGCATAGGAGATTGATTTAAAGTTATTCCTTGACTGGTTATTAAACCCATGAAATGGATATACCAATAGCCTTTCGTCTCTTAAAGCAAACAATGAATAGGTAGTTGATAAAGTTCACTAACTCTTTACCTTTGTCGATAGGCAGAGCGATCACATAGCTCAAGTAGTTTTTGTAGCAGTCATACATTATTGAGCCGGATTCTGCTGCGATCGCTCTGGCTCATCAAATCTACAAGAATTTATCGCCTGATCATCATAACCTGCATCTTGTTCAAAATTGAAATAATGTTTCACAGTGTGTAGCAATGTTTTTCCGCTAAAAGTTTAAAATTACTACACATTAAAATAATGTGTAATAAGTTTTATCAGTATCTTAAAAGCCCACACTATGGACTACTTGAGTAATATGAACGCCTGAGTTTGTCTTGAGTTTGACAACTTACCATGTTCACAGAGTTGTCAACAAACTTTCCCTTAAGTGTGATAGTGGCAATGGTTATCTGACCAATGCAAATAAATAATTACACAAATAAAAAACCATTTTTTTTAAAGACCTTGTTAGTATGACCCGCAATAATAAGAAAAATTCCACAACTCCCATCCTCAGAACCATAAAATGCCATTTGCATAGTAGAGAAGATGTACTGCGTAAAGTATGGGAAGAAATGACTCAAAAAACACTCCTCTGATTGTCGAACTATTGAAGGGTATAAGCTTACTTGCTCATCCATAGACTCCTTTGTAAAAGAAGTTTATTCCTCATGGGTGACTTTATACCAACAGCGAAAAAGGCAGCAAGATGGTAAGGAATACTTTCTTAATAGAAAGCTTAAAAGTGATGTTGAACTTGTCGCAGAAGGCAATTTTGATTTACAAATAATCCGTGATAAAGCTCAAGAAATCATCGCTCAACTTGACTGAAATTTTATATGAGACTCACAAAACAACACAAGATATTTTAACCAGCTCTGCTGTTGCCTACTTGATAAAGAATCATAATAAATTCAGTGATAATATCCAGGAAGACATCAAAAAACTAAAAGAGCGTCGTAATCAAAAAAAGTTGAGATTAGACGTTTGGAGGAGAAACTTCAAGATAATCGCTTACCTCATGGTAGAGATATTACAGGAACAACATATCTTGAGCCATTTGATAATCTCATCAATCAAGTACCTCAAGACAATGAAGAATATGAATATTGGTTAGCTGAAGTATTGGGGAAAATATCACATTTGCCATATCCAATAGATTATTTGTATGATGATTTAAGTTTGTATAAAAACGACAATAGCAAGATTTTTGTTCACTTCAATGCTTGGTCTAATTATCATTTCCAAATTTGTTCTAATAAACGCCATCTCCATCTTTTTGAAGGCTTCTTACAAGGGCACAAAATATTTAAAGAAAATGAGAAAGCTGAGGAGATATACCCTGGCAATAAAAATGATCAACAATTATACGTTAAAGAGTATAATCGCCAGATACACAATTGGAGTTACAAAAGACTTCGAGATAGTATTACATCTAAAACTGCTGAGTTAAGAATTAGTATTGAATTTGAGATACCGCCTAATCACGGTTCTTTACAAGAAAAAGCAAGAGACTTAATATTCTTTGCTTACAAATCCCGCATTAATACTCTTATGACTTACGCATTGACAAAGTAGCAAAATAATGTAGTGATAAAAAATGTCATCTACTTAGCAGGTATCGGAGAATTAGAGAAATAACGAAACCTTCTATAGCAGAATGCAATCTGGAACATTACACTCTGTTGTTGCAATCAGAACCAAAGCATGGGGTGTTGTAGATTGGCAGAGATATTGGAAAACGTTTCACATGACAGTGTGAATAGATTATTGCTGAGAGAGAGATACGAACCGAAGGATTTATTCGATACAGTAAAGAAAATCATAAATATAGTAGGAGGGATTTTCAGTGTAGACGACACAGTAGTATAAAAATTGTATAGTGACCCAAAAAATGCAGAATTAATCAATTATTTTTGGTCTGGGGAATATCATAAGAGCATCAAAGGAATAAATCTAATCACACTGTACTACAGTGATGTGTATGGAAATTCAGTACCAATAAATTACATAATTTACGACAGAAAGGAGGGAAAGACGAAGGACGATTATTTTCAGGAAATGCTAGAGGAAGTGATTGATTGGAGTATAAAACCAAGAATAGTTACAGGAGACAGTTGGTATTCATGGGTAGAAAGCTTCAAATTTTTAAAAAACCAGAAATTGGGTTTTCTATTTGCGATCAAGAAAAACAGAACCGTATCAAATAAACTGGACAAGTATTATCTCCTAAGGAGTTGAGAAATTCCCGATGAAGATTTGATAACTCATTTGAGAGCATTTGGATTGATCAAATTGTTTAGGCAAGAGTTAAAAAAAGAAGACTCTAGAGACTATATAGTGTATATAACAGATGAAGAAGCTCTCAATCAAATCACCAAAAGTGAATTTGTGACAATTCATGATACTCATTGGGGGATTGAAAGTTTTCATAGAGCCATCAAACAAGTATGTGGAATTTGTGGATTTATAGTTAGAGATAGCCAGCTAATTAAAACACAGATATTTTGTTCACTTCAAGCATTTGTTTATTTAGAAAAAATGCGCTCTGAAAACATAATTTCTAATTGGTTTGAATTGCAAAGGAACTTATTCACTTTAGTTATGCGCGACTACATTGTGGAAATCTTATCAATACTGGTGCTGCTTAATACGCATGTATGAGTTTTTTGTCAATGCGTAACTTCTAACTCTTATGAATTAAGACCTTTACTTTAGCAGATGAAAATTTCCACTAAGACAGTTTAATTTCTAAATTATAAATCGGTGCCATTATACATACTCTTTTGAGTCTCTGTATGATCCTACAGTATTGACCCTTTTGTGTAGATACTGTGGAATGAGTTTTTTTAACGCTTAGATAAGCGTATTCTTTATGTCCCTAGTAGCTGCTAGCTCTACCTATAGGGTCATCTAATTGTTTGTTAGCGGCAATTGCTTGGGTAAGCTAATGCTGTTGTTAGATGAGAAAGAACTCGCACCGAGACGCATGGGAAGTATAAGGTGTTAGGGTTTCAAACAGCCCAGGACCTTAGCTCTTGACATCAAACTAGTTTAGCTTGGTGTTGGATGCCAGAGCGGCTTGTAGATCTGAAATCCTTGATTTTGGTTGTACGAGGACTATCAATATCTCTTACTTTACAACAAAGTAACGGTACGGGTATACCGTCACGGTGGCTACTGAACTACCACCCCCTAATTTTTATTTTTGGCAAGTCAAAGCAGGGTCAAAATCCCTGGGGATCTGCCAAATCTTTAAAAACCTTGTCTTGACTGACTTTTGTGATTTTGAAGGTGAATTCAACGCGACTTATTGGCAGTGGAAAATAAGAATTCAAGTACATCTACCAAAATTTCCTGTGGAAACGAGTCAAGATAAGCATTTTGAGTGGCTTAGTTTCAATAGCCTTCTCCATAGGTGGTGGGTTTAGGCATAACTAATTTCCCATTTTCTGGAATTTCACTCTTGTGTCTTCTTATAGTAAATAAGATACTCAGGTGGTTTGAAAGGAGTGTTTGAATGGCATATCGTCAGAATTTAGGGTGTTTATACTCAGCTCCTACAATACATTAGAGTTAATGTATCTGGCGATAAGCGTACTTTGTTTTGGACAATAATTCTTTAAAACCAGATTAATCTTTGAAACCCTTGAAAAAATGTTTGAAAGCCTTGAAAATCGGTAACTTATGTCCCTTAGATTTGTAAATTTGGATAATACTTTTTTAAAAGTGACAATAATTAAGTGGAGTTAAGGGGAATCGAACCCCTGACCTCTTGAATGCCATTCAAGCGCTCTACCAACTGAGCTATAACCCCTTGAAATTTTATAGAATCGGTTTTTTATTGATCCATATAAAATTTTTTCGCCTTCAGTATTATCCAAGTTTACGGCAATTAAGTCAAGAGAGTTAAGTTAAAAAATATTAATCATTGACTCAACCTGACTCTCTAGAATCTCAAGCATAGAAGCTATGCATAATATGACAGCTTAAACATTATTTGCTAATATGACTCGCGTTTGATATTGTGAGAGTAATTGGTTGTAATGTTCTGAATTATTTAGATGTGATCGCATTTCCATATCTGAGTTGATCCTAATTTTGAGACTTAGCTACTTATAATATTTCTAACAAAGAGCAATATCTTCAGTAAGCTGAGTCTATTGTAGTAGTTTAGTGGGAGTGATCGCTCTCCTGGCGTTTTGTTAAAAATCTTTACATCTACATCACCAGTTAATTGAGTAAAATAGGGAAATCTGATAGAAATTCCCAGATATCAAAGAATGACAGCCACAGAAAAACTAATTCAAGAAATTAATCAATCTCCAGATTTTGTAGTCGAGGAACTATTAGAATTCTTGCTATTTATCAAATCTCGTAGAACTCAAGTTGAGGATGATGTAATATCTGAATCTGCTGCTGAGAGTTTTCGTCAAGGTTGGTATGATGTGGTGAATGGTAATACTCTACCTGTTTCTGAACTTTGGGAAGGAATAGATGCAGAATGATTCACCTTTTATTCAGACTTAGGTAACAGCTAAATCTAAACGAAATTTGCGAGTTTTTGCAAAAAAATACCATAGTATTTGCAAATATATCCAGCCAATTATTGAACAGCTACTAGATAAGGTAATACATTCATCATCCCACCTGTATCTATTATTCCGGAAATTTGTAGTGAGCGTTTTTGATCAGTTAGTGTTAGGGGAAGACGTGGACGAAACCCAGCTTCCCCTAACACTGGATCAATGGTAATAAAAGGATATCTTTCAGGATTAGTCATTCTTTTGAGATTTAGCTGCTCGTAAGACTTCTAACATAGTATTCGCAGCATCAAAAGCATCATAAGGCGAGCAAACTGGATAAGATTGATCAAGTTTAATTAAGCTAGTTTCTTCTTGTGCTAGTTCAGATATCAAAACCTGCATCATGTAAAGTTTATCTGCACGGTTGAGAGTGTGTCAGGTGTTGAGAAGTTCTGCTGAAACCATTTAAAAAACTCCGGGATTTTAAGGAGCGCTACTTTCAAACGCACTTTTACAATTTAGTTTATCTTACTCTGGTAAGAGGAGAGATCACACTTTTATCGTATCCCCTGAATACATTGAGGGAAGAAGTTATTCAGGCATCCGTGAGCAACCAAAAGGATTGAGCACAGATTTTTCGTAAAAAATAGTCGGCAAACAGGGAATATTCCCAACCTTACAAAT
>CAKZGI010000417.1 GCA_936914905.1 uncultured Trichormus sp.
GCCAACCATGGATGTGGCCATGTGCGCTGGATCTGTCATAACATGCCCATGCTATGATTGTATATCGTAGGCCAACAAAAAAATTAGGATTAAGTTCATTTCTCATCTTCTCTCTCTTCCAAGGAAATTAGGGATATGTATGCTTTAGATGTTTTAATATCTAGTCATTATTTTTTAGATATGGTTTAGTGCGAAATGAAAATTAAGAATGAGATTAATAAAATGATTAAAAATGCCGGAACCGAAAGAAAGATGGATAAAGAAGAAAAAGATTTACTTAGAACGTAGATGGGAAAAATGATTTTAAAAAAAGACTCATTTAATGAAGACATATAAATAATTAAATTGAAAATAGACGTTGCAACTATTAAGTAGAGAAAGTGTTACTTACGGTAAAAATGGAAACAATTAAATTAGAAAACTCAAACCTTTTAAATGCAAGTCATTGAGCTTGATCACTTATAAAACTGGAGTAAAATATCACCCTTTGAAAAAATATTATAAAAAAAATCAAATCAAATCAATAACAAATCGCTATCAAAAAATTAAATAAAAATAATTAACAATGATATTCATAACAAAATCAATTAAAACCCAATAAACACAACGTTTTTTGGGGCGGCACAATAATTAATCAATGTCGTGCATGTCTTAATATTCTTCTATACAATATATCTCATTAAATAAATTAATTGCAAAAATTTCTTCAACATTAATCAATACATTATCTCTATCTGTAGGGAAAATTAAGCTCCTAAATTTTTAAGAACTATTATACCAAAAATACTTAACCTATTTATCTCTTTATTTCAAATAAAAACATCATATTCTTATTATAAAAAATCAATTACAATAAAAAAGAAAACTGAATATAAGTATTTAAATTTCATTTTTACATACTCTAAACACATAATTACAATCGAATTGGTAGTCTATCTTTTTTATTGGACCCATGTACATAGATGCCTCTCAATCCTCTTATAACGTACTCGAACACTTGTGACTTTCGATTAACTACAGTACACTTGATTGCTTAACTCTTGATTTTGCGTCTAGCAAATTGGTCTTCATTCAAGTTTTCTAGAGTCCGCCAAGTGTTACATGTCTCATATCACCACATTGTACATTATGATGTTTTAGCAGACGTTGGAATTTTGTTTTTGTGTGCACCTCGGGGTCCTGAATGGGAATTAAAGAGCCGAAACCACTTCGGTGGGCACATCATTCACATACCATCATGTTAGTGTGAAGATTATGACTTCGTATAGACGTTTGTGGTTGAGCCTCGGGGAGCCGCCATGAACATTCGATTAGAGATTAAGGATTGGCATTATTATGTCTCCTCCGTGGTTTTTAAAACACCCTTGTGTTACCACAGAATCCTTCTTCTCGAACAATATCTCGCACGTCTAAAGGGGTACAGACATGAGATATTTCGTCGAATGTGCTCTATCGATGATTGATCTAACTCTAGCTTGGTTTCTCGAATGACTCCTCAAAATTTGCCAATTGTTTGTTACAGACATCGTAATGGCTCAACACGACGGAATGAATGTGGAATACACCAATCCTGCGCTGGGACACACTGGCACGTCAACGGTTATTCCAATTGAGGCGTATTTTACCCAAATTCAACAATGTCTCAACACCACCTTGACCGAACTTTCTGAGCTTCGCAAATCTCATGGAGCTCTTGAGTCCCGTGTGTCGGACATGCACACGAATGCTAATATGAAAGACGATTCACAAGGTGAACCATCCTTCGCCGTCAAACCTTACACTGGTGATAAGAAGGAACGCACCGAAGAAGCTATTAGCACGTGGCTTGGTCGTTGGGAGTCGCATTTCGAACTTCATCCCAAGCCCGATATCACTAAGATTGCCTATGTTAGTCGTGAGCTCGGAGGTAAGGCTGCCGCCTGGTGGCGTGGGCTTCGCATTGCGGAGAAACTACCAACTTCTTGGGCTGACTTTGTCAACACCTTCAAGAAGCAGTTTCTACAACCTCCTTCTGCGACTGAAGCAGCACAAAGCCTTCTCACTCTCTCTAGTCGGAAATTTCCTTCTCTCGAAGATTATGTCCATCATGTTCGGACCCAATGCCAAAAATCGGGTCTTGAGGGTGAGAAATGGTTTATTGCTTGTCTGCTACATGGCATTCCCAATTCTGACTATCATTGGATAGTTCATGACAAAGATCCTTCCGATTTGGAAGAAGCTATTGAGATTTTACTTCGTTATGGTCGTACTTCCAAGAAAGATCATAACAAACCCCTGGCTTCTCTCACGAGTCCAACTCAATTCAATGGGAAACGCAAGACACCCAACGAATTCGCGACTCAAGATTCTAAGCGACCTATCATCACTTGTGGATATTGCAAGAAGAAGGGTCATACAAAAGAGCAATGTCGTAAGCTCCAACGAAAGGAATCTGACTTGAAGGGCAAAGCTCCTTTCGACCGTAAAGGTCAGTTACTTAATATTCTAGAGGTTCATACTCATCATTTAAGTAATTGTCAATGTTCCTTTCCCCAACATGTACTAGGACCTAATGATCTACTTCGTGCCAACGGACTAATCATGGGATCCGTAGTATCATTCTTATTTGATTCTGGTAGCTCACATAATTTTATAAATGATCGTTTGGTCCAGATATTGGGTCTTCCAACAAGACTAAGTGATCATACTTACCAAGTTCATCTCGCGGATGGCGGAATTCAATACATCAATGGAGCGATTCATGAATTACCAATCCATATAGATACCTATGTGGAGAGCGTTGATTTCCATGTCATGAGTCTTAGATCTACTGATGTAATTTTGGGTTATCCCTGGTTTTTTAACAAAAATTCCTCATTAGCTATTGATTGGGTGAACCATTCCATAACGTTCTCATACAATAATTTTGAACATTTTATTCAATGTATCAAAAAACCATTTGCTCTTCCAACAATAACATCTTCTGATGAGTATTCTTGTTCTACTATTTACTGTTGTATACTTGATCTTGATCTCCAAATATCTAATGTAGAAAATGGAACGGATCAATTAACATACTATGAACAACGATTACTCGATTCACTCTTAAATGAGTTTCTAGATGTCTTTCCCAAGGAATTACCTCATGGTTTACCTCCTAAACGTAATATTGACCATCATATTGATCTCATACCGGGTACATCCCCTGTTAGTATTCCTCCGTATCGACTTAGTCGGTCCGAAGAAGATGAGATCGCTTCCCAACTTAAGGAATACTTAAGCATGGGTCATATTCGTCAGAGTAAGTCGCCTTGGGGTGCTCCTGTCCTCTTAGTGAAGAAAAAGGATGGTACTTGGCGAATGTGTGTTAACTATCGTAGATTGAATAAAGTCACAATCAAGAATAGTTATCCATTGCCTCGCGCTGATGACTTAATTGATCGTCTACATGGTGCGCAATATTTTTCAAAGATTGATTTGAGAACAGGCTATCACCAAATTCGTATAGCTGAGGATGATGTTCCCAAAACCGCATTTCGTACGCGCTATGGTCATTACGAGTTTTTAGTTATGCCTTTTGGTTTAACTAATGCTCCAGCTACTTTTCAACAAGAAATGAACGATATGTTTCGAGATCAACTCGGTCAATTTATCATTGTATTCTTGGATGATATTCTTATATACAGCCGTACCTTAGATGAACATTGTCAACATGTTCGTTTTGCCCTACAGACATTACGCAAACATAACTTCTATGCCAAGATATCCAAATGTGAATTTTTCAAAAAATCTATCACTTATCTTGGCCATTTGATTACAGAACGGGGTGTCCAAATAGATCCTTCTCGCACAGAGAAAGTCAAACTTTGGCCTATTCCTCGTACTGTCCGAGAGCTACGTTCATTTTTGGGATTTGTTGGTTTCCTGCGAAAATCTATTCGCAATTATTCGCAATTGACCACACCATTTACGAATCTGCTAAAGGGTCAAACGCGCAAATCTACTAAACCAATCCCTTGGAATGATCTTCTTGAGGAGTCTTTCCGAGCGTTGAAAGAACACATTTGCAACGCTCCTTCTCTTCTTTTACCTGACCCTTCCAAACCTTTTGAGGTTGAAACCGATGCTAGTGACTATGCAGTAGGGGCTGTCTTATATCAAGATGGGAAACCTGTTGCATTTGAGAGTAAGAAACTATCTTCTGCTCAGTGTCGGTATCCAGTTCAAGAAAAAGAACTCTTTGCTATCATCCACGCACTAAAAACATGGAGACATTACTTATATGGGAATCGTTTTGTGGTAACTACGGACCACCAGTCTTTGAAATATTTCTGCGACCAGCAAGATCTCATGGGTCGTAAAGCACGTTGGGCAGAACTTATTCAAGACTTCGATTTCTCCATTCGGTATCGAAAAGGCTCCATGAACACTGTCGCTGATGCTTTGAGTCGTATTCATGAAGTTAACATGCTTAGCTTCACTGAAATTAAATCTGATCTGTATGACCACCTTCGAGGCAAGTACCTTGATGACAGTTTCTTTCGAAAATTCTGGGCAAGAGCTGAATCTGGAATAGATGCCATAACTACTGCCTCCTCGAAGGGAACCTTCCACATTGCAAACGGTTTGCTCTACCGTAATGGAAAGGTTTGTGTCCCTGATTTGCCTGAGGTAAAAAAGAAGATTCTTTTTTAATGCCATGATGCACCCTCAGCAGGGCATCCTGGGATACATCGTACACTTGTTCTGATCTCTACTCAATTTTTCTGGCCTAAAATGCGTCCTGACGTCGAACAATATGTGACTCAATGTCATCAATGTCAGGTCAACAAAGCTCAACGGCTCAAAGCTGCCGGCCTATTACATCCTTTGGATATACCTAATAACAAATGGGAAAGTATATCTATGGATTTTATTGTTAGTTTACCACGAACTCACAGAGGACATGATGCCATTTGGGTAGTCGTGGATAGATTAACCAAAATGGCCAGATTCATTCCAACGAAAACCACAGTAAAAGCTCAAGATTTGGCTTATCAATTCGTCAATGAATTATTCCGATTCTATGGGTTACCGATGGATATCGTGAGTGATAGAGACACTAAGTTTACTAGTGAATTTTGGACAGAGGTCTTTAAAAAACTAGAAACTACTTTGAGCATGAGCTCCACAGACCACCCTCAGTCTGATGGACAAACAGAACGAGTTAATCAGATCATTGAGGATATGCTTCGAGCTTATGTTGCTAAGAAGCCTACTAAATGGGAAAACTATCTTCCTATTTTGGAGTTTGCCTACAACAACTCCAAACATACATCGACAGGATATAGTCCATTTATGTTGATGTATGGATTTCAGCCACGAGCTCCTATTGATGTGAATTTCCATCGTGATGAGTTAAAGAGTACTCAAAACTTTTTAAGGGATATGCAAAACATGTTGCATATAGCACGAGATAATGTTAAAACTGCTCAAGATAGAGCACGTTTCTATGCTGATCAGCATCGTCAACCTCGTGTTTACTACCCTGGCCAAAAAGTATTTTTGCGCGTACCTCATGACTCAACCACGTTATCTACGGGCAAGTGTGCTAAACTAGCCCCACGCTTTTGTGGCCCATTCACAGTTCTTAAGCGCATTGGTTCATCGGCCTATCGTCTCGACCTTCCAGCAAACATAAAAATCCATCCCGTCTTTCATGTGAGTCGTCTCAAAGAGCTTTTGGGTTCTCACGATAACCCAGTTTCTACACAAACTTTGGTAACTTTAGAGGACTTAGCATCTAAACCTCACATGCCAGAGCGAATTCTAGATTCTCGAACTAAGCGCTTACGCTCTAAGGAAATTCGAGAGTTTAAAATTAAGTGGATGGATGGTTCTATTAATGATGCTACCTGGGAGCGAGAAGATTCTCTTCAAACACACTTCCCAAACTTCTCATTGCAAGAGTGCAATTTTTTGAAGAGGGGGAGTATGTTACGAGCATGACCATCGACTGAGCTCTACACCATAGTGTTCACACTATAGGGATAGCTAGGGTTAGCTATGTGTGGCTAGTTCATTAAGGAATGAAGGGTGAGGATCGAAAGCTTCGATCCAACGGTGGGTGATGAAGATGAGATCTAGGGTTTTGAGTCTATATAAGAAGGCTAGCTACCTTCATGAGGGGCCCATCGGGTTTGTACGTGGAGACTCTGGCAGTTGGCAAGGCTCTCGCTCCAAGCACGTGCGTCTTCTCCGACTCTATCCAAGGTGCGATCTTCTCTATCTCGGCGGTATGGGACGTCGAAGATGGTGGAGATCTATCTCCCACCGTTTAGCTAGGGGGTGGTCGGGTGGTTTAGCCCCCTTCTTCCTTTTATTTTCTCAATTCTTTATATTAATTAGCTTAGCGATTAGTAAGCCTCTAACAGGACTGCACTCCTGCCCACCAAATATGGGGCAAGATCCCGTGCATCTTTGCTACAATGTTTGCTGCATGTATCCTAACTTGGGGAGCTGTTGTTTGGTCACTCATGTAAGAAGATCATACAACCAATGAATCCCATCCGGACTCAATGCTATATAGCTTTCTCGGGCATGCAAGCAGCTCGAACCACCAACTCCTACAAGAATTTCCAAAACCCCCATATGTTGGATATGAGATGGGACCTACTTAGCAGCACTACAATGTGGTTCACATGGAAAAGACGTTGCCAATATTTGTATGGAGGCACATGTGAACCTTCCACAAAGACAATCAATCTCGCTAGAGATGACTCATAACTTACAGGGACAAATCAAAGAACTCCGGGGAAACTCGGAAAATGTTGTAAAACGAAGAAAGACATTTTATGCCATCTGGGACTCTATGCCTTTCTATCAATGATGTAATGACACAATGAGGTGGATATACCACCCACCAAATTGGATATTCCCTCCTCCCACATCTTGACTCCTCTCAGCTTCCTTCAAGACCCTCTCTCTTTGCTGGTCTAAATCACTTCTTTTTGCATGTGAGTTTTTTTCCTAGCTACACATATTAACTGTATAGCGATTACTTATTTGTTTTC
>CAKZGI010000418.1 GCA_936914905.1 uncultured Trichormus sp.
CTCTCCTAATCTTAACACTATGGAAAGCCAGATACAGACTCCTTTGTAAATTTTCATCCGTCTCTATTGAGTTGTTTTAATTGAGTTGTTTTACCAGAACTAATACCTCCTAAAAGAAGATGTGAAGACGATGGACGCAGAGCTATGCGATTTGAGATATTATCTACCTTGAGCGTACTGTGAGAAATAGCTGAATATCTTTAATGACTATTTTAAATGAATAACAGTTTTACTTCTGACTCCTCACTCCTAAAACCGTCCATTCCCCTGAACGATATGCTTCACCGTCGTCAAGGTCTCCAAACTCATAAATCCCCTGCGATGTCCTTTTTGATTAGACATTCCCAAAAATACTGCATCTCCCCGTGAGGAGTTGCGGGAAAAACGCGGGGATGCATTGATATAGGTGGAAGCGCTATTTACTCCTAAAGCAAATTGCCGACTTTCTTGGTAGGATTCTGTGACAATACAATCGGCATGACCGCTACTATATTGATTAATCCACACGATCGCACTTTCTAAACTATCCACCAATTTAAATGCCACTGTCTTAGTTAAATAGGGAGTTCCCCATTCTCCTTCCTTGGCTAACTGCAACTGGGGAAAGGCTTCTACTAATTCTGCATCTCCTTTGAGTTCAAAGCCTTTTTCTTTTAAGCTATTCCACAACACAGATAAGGAAGACGGTAAAGCTTGACGATGAATCAGTACTTTTTCAATCGCGTTCACCGGATCTGGTTCACTCTCATGGCTATCGAGAATCATCCAGCGCACCATTTCTAAACTACTATTCAACGACCAGTACAGGTAAGAATTACCCATAGCTGACTTTAAAACTGGACAAGTTGCTTGTCTAACGACCTGTTGAATTAAGCTAGAACGTCCGTAGGGAATGACTAAACTTAAATACTGGTCTTGGGTGACTAAATCTCGCACAGAAGCGCCATGTTCGGCTGTAACTAGTTCTATACAGCCTGGTGGTAAACCAACTTCATTAATAGTATTTTGTAGGACTTGAGCGATCGCCGCATTGGAATGACTAGCTTCTGTACTGCCTTTGAGAATCACGCTATTGCCTGTTTTTAAACAAAAACCAGCTGCTATCGCCCCTAAATCAGGAAAAGCCTCATAAATAAATCCAATCACGCCCAAAGGCATCAACTGGGTATAACTCTGAGAATCTTCCTGTTGATAATCAGCCGTCCTCACCCGTCGCAGCGGATCTGATAATTCTCCCAGACGTTGGAGAATGGCCACAGCATTCTGTAACCTGGAAGGAGTTAACTTCAGCCAATCCAAAATTAATTCCGATACCGCCATTTCTCGACTTGCTTCTAAGTCCAACGTATTGGCTTCGAGAATATCGTCGAATGAATATTCAAGCGCCTGTGCCATCGCTAGCACAGCACGACTCCGATCCGCCCCTTTGGTAATCCCTAACTTAAGGGAAGCTTGGTAAGCGCGTTTAGCGCTGTTCATGGGTTCGGGACAATCATCAAAAACTTCAACAGTCATTGAATTAACGTCTGTAAGTAAGCCAGACCATAATTGCTGGCAGAATAGCCAATAGCACCGCTACTATAGCCCAAGCAATAATACTTGAACCATTCGCCAAGCGTAATGCTAATGGTAGCCATATAATCACTAGCACGAAAATAATGCCCAACGCTATCGGCAAATAACTTTCTCCTAACGGGGGTTGGATCACATACCAACTTTTCCCCGTCCAGCGCCAAGCACGCTTATAGGGATAGGCAGTAGAAAGTTGCTCCAGCACATAACCATTATCTTCGACAACGAAAATTTGTTGACAGCGATCGCAACCAAAAGCTTCTGTCAGAGTGATCGGAATTAACCGCCCCCGACGACGACAAGGACAAGTATAGTCCGTATTTAAATCTATTTTTCCAGGTTTTTGAGATGGCACAAGCAGTCTAAATAACTTGAGCGTGTTTTTCTTAACAGTTATGAGTGGGTATATTTCCACTCTTAGCACTAGTTCTAGTATATTTCTGCCAGCATTGCAGCTGCTATTTTCAATGCAACAAAATACCCATCAAGATAACTCTTAGTAGTTATCCGTTAGGGTAGTTATCCGTTAGGTTTGAATCCAGCCATTAATAAATATCAAGCCTGGAAATTTAGTAGCGATTATACTGCAAACGGGTGAAACTTAGACTTATGTCATACTGATAGCGCAGCGTGGCTTACGCCACGCGTAACGTAGTCCAGCGAAGTATACGGAGATTCTTCACTATATCTTTCAGAGATGCTCCGCGAACGTTCAGAATGACACTTTGAAACCGTTTTTAGTATACACAAACCCAATAACAATCGCTTATATTATCAAGATAATAACATTAATTTAGAATTAGAAGCGGGTAACGCGATTCGAACGCGCGACATCAACCTTGGCAAGGTTGCGCTCTACCACTGAGCTATACCCGCAAACTTCATAATAATATTAGTTTGTCAGATTTATTCTGGTTTGTCAACCCCTAAACTTATTTTTTTTTGAAGAGGAGTTGAGGAGTCAGGAGATAATAAATTATTCTCCCAATCTTCGGAATCTTCCGAAGATTCCGAAGATTCCGAATCTCCCTCATCTCCCCAGACTCCTCTTCTAAACCACCTCTGACTCCACAGGATTTTGTAGTGATGCTGGTAAAGACTGAGCATTACGAGCATAGGGTTCTACTAGATTAGAGCGTAATTGACGCATCAAACTGGCCATTTCTATAGCGTTCATGGCATAATCCCAGCCGTGATTACTTTTAATCCCTGCGCGTTCCAATGCTTGCTGCATAGTATCTGTTGTCAAAATGCCAAAAATAACAGGTACTCCTGTTTGAAAACTTGCAGCAGCAATACCTTTGGCTACTTCAGCAGAGACATAATCGAAATGGGGCGTTTGTCCCTTAATCACCGCACCCAAGCAAATTATGGCATCATAATGATGGGAGAGTGCCAACTGGCGAGCTACAGTAGGAACTTCAAAACTGCCTGGAACCCAAATATAATCTACCTGATTGCCTTGAGGATCGGGATTTATACCATGACGCTTCAGACAATCTTGACATCCTTCTAAAAGCTTGACAGTAACCAAGTCATTGAATCGACCAATCACGAGCGCAAACTTTAAAGGCTCTGTTTGAGTAAATGTTCCCTCAAAAACTGCCATGACTGCCTCTTATAACTATAACTTCTTAGCCAATACTCTTTTCTCGATGGAAATAGAGGAGCAGGAAAGCAATGTCAACATGGAAAAAGAACAAATATATTTTTACTTCCCTTTCCTGTAAACCGAGCTTTTCTGCTCCTCTGAATTTTTATGTTATGTATCAACGTCTGTTTGCAGCTGTTATCTACACCACAAAAAAGTTTAACAAACCAACTAAAAGCACTAAGGCAATCCAAACAGCAGAACCAACCCACAGCAGCTTTTTAGATTCAACCCAATTTTGAGGAGTTGCATAAGCAACAGGAACACCAACAACTAGGACGAAGGACATCAGAACCAGAGATACTAAAGCAAATTGGAATACTATGCTCATTTTTACTTTTCCCAACACAGTGAAATCGTAAGTTTTCCCCAGGCTGTCACTATAAAATGGACAGACTGGGTTGCTCAGTGACCCTTGTGAACTCACTTGGTATCCTCTGATAAATTAATATTTTACTTCTGGTTTGTAACAGTTGCTCAATTCAATTATCAGTTATCAAGGAACAGGGAACAGATAATTATTTATTCTCCCTCATCTCCCTCATCCCCAGTCCCCACTACTTCTTATGGATATCATTCTTTGTCACACAACTGCTGATTTTGACGCTTTAGGGGCGGCTGTGGGGTTAACTTGCCTCAAGCCAGGAAGTAAGATTGTCTTGACTGGGGGAGCGCATCCACCAGTACGGGATTTTTTGGCGTTGTATCGGGATGAATATCCGCTGATTGAAAGGCGTTCTGTCAATCCTGAAAAAATCCGTTCTTTAATGATAGTGGATACTCAACAGCGCGATCGCTTGGGTAAAGCTGCTGAATGGTTAGATTTACCCAATGTGCAGGAAATTGTAGTTTACGACCATCATCTCGGACAAGATAGTGATCTTCCCAGGACGCAATTATATGTTGATAGTGTGGGTGCAACGACGACTTTAATGGTAGAAGAACTACAAAAGCGTCAGATTAACCTCACATCTGCTCAAGCAACTGTCATGGCCTTGGGTATTCACGTTGATACAGGTTCGTTAACATATAACCAATCCACATCTAGAGACGCTTCAGCGTTGGCTTGGTTGATGGAACAGGGGGCAAGTTTATATGTAATTTCAACCTACCGTGATCCAGGTTTATCACCGCAGTTGCAACAGTTATTAACTGAGGCGCTGGAAAATTTAGAATATCTTTGTCTGCGTGGATATATTATTGCTTGGGTGACATTAAGAACTGATATTTTTGTACCAGGATTATCAAGTTTAGCATCAGAACTGGTGGAGTTGACAGAAATTGATGCCCTAATTTTGGCAAATGAATATCCTTTGGGTGAGTATGAATGGCGATTAACTGTAATTGGGCGCTCGCAAATTCCCCATACAAATCTTCATCTCTTATTGCAGCCTTTTGGTGGTGGTGGACATTCCCAAGCCGCATCTTTAAATATTTGCACCAACGACTCACAAGAAATTTTACAACAACTACTAGATGGATTAAAAGCACAAATTCCCCATCCTCCCACAGCCAGAGATTTAATGTCTTCTCCTGTGCGTAGTATTCGACCAGAAACCACCATTAGTGAAGCCCAAAGAATTTTACTCCGTTACGGACATTCTGGTTTATCTGTTGTTAATTATCAAGCTAAAATAGTGGGTATTATTTCCCGACGTGATTTAGATATTGCTTTACATCACGGCTTTAGTCATGCACCAGTTAAAGGTTACATGACAACTAATTTAAAGACAATTACACCAGATACTATTCTACCGCAGATTGAGTCTCTAATGGTGACTTATGATATTGGACGATTGCCAGTTTTAGACAATGAAAATTTAGTGGGTATTGTCACTCGTACGGATGTTTTAAGAGAAATACATCAAGCAGAAATTGAAAATACTTCTTTCAGGAGAGGTACGCTAAAAGAATTCAATAATCAAAATTCTTCTGAGGAATTAGGACTAACAATAGAATTAGAAAAACGTCTCTTACCTCAACTTTGGCAATTATTAAATATAGCTTCACAGGAAGCAGAAGAACGCGGTTGGCATCTTTATTTAGTTGGTGGTGCAGTACGAGATTTACTGTTAGCAGAATCTCAAGAGGGTACATTAATGATTAATGATGTTGATTTAGTAGTTGATGCTTTTCATCAACCAGCAGATGTGGGTGCAGGTATAGAATTAGCAAAAGCACTCCAGCAAATTTATCAAAATGCCCGTTTAGAAATTCACGGTGCATTTCAAACTGCTGCTTTACTATGGCACAAAGACCCAGAATTCGATTCATTATGGGTAGATATTGCCACTTCTAGAACCGAATTTTATCCCTATCCTGCAGCAAATCCAGAAGTTGAAGCTAGTTCTATTCGTCAAGATTTATATAGAAGAGATTTTACTATTAATGCAATGGCCTTAAGGTTAACATCTCCACGTAGTGGAGAATTATTAGATTTTTTTGGTGGTTTATTAGATTTACAAGCCAAGCAAATTCGCATTTTACACGCTAACAGTTTCATTGAAGATCCTACTCGTATTTATCGCGGTGTCCGTTTTGCTGTGAGGTTTGGATTTCAAATTGAACAGCGAACTGAAGAATATATTCGCTATGCTATAAATAGCGGAGTTTATGATAGAACCTCCCAGGAGAATACCAAAACACCTGCTTTACAAACTCGTTTAAAAGCAGAATTAAAAAATATTCTCGCAGCAACCTATTGGCAATCAGCTTTACATTTATTAGATAATTTAGGTGCATTAGGGTGTATTCACCATAGCTTAAAATTAGATGGGGAAGTTTTACGACAATTACGTTTATTAGACATTTATTTACGAAGATTTGGTCAACAACAAAATCTACATGATTGGCAAATGCGTTTAGAAGTATTAGTTGCTCACTTAGAACCAAAGTATCAGGCAAAGGTAGCTAAGAATCTGCAATTACCTGATGATAGTATTTCTAGATTTAACAAATTGTTTGCAGCACAAAGAGAAATTATTACATCTTTACGCAATTGTGAATTCCCTAGTCAAATTGTCCATTTATTGAAAAAATATGATTTGGCAACTTTAATTTTAATCGCTGTGCAAAGTCCGCGAAAAATCAGACGAGAAATTAGGCATTTTTTAAAAAATTTAGCAAAAATACAACCTTTGTTAAATGGTAATGATTTAAAGGAATTAGGTTATAAACCTAGTCCATTATATAAGCAAATGCTAGATGATTTATTGACAGCTACTCTTGATGGTACAATTAAGGATAAATCTGAAGCACGAGAATTTATAGCCCAGCATTATCCTCGGTAATCTTAATTATTGGAATTCTTCAAAGAATGAGGTTGATATGCAAGTTCAAATATCTCAAGAATTCTACACTCCAGAAGAATATTTACAACTAGAGTAAACATCAGAATTTAAAAATAAATATATAGATGGCCAAATTATACCTATGACGGGTGGAACTACAAATCATAATGAAATTGCAGGTAACTTTTATGCGCATTTCAAATTGCAAATGCGGGTTAAAAACTACAAAATTGATATGGGAGATGTCAAATTATGGATACCGTGTTGTCGCATCTAGACCTATCCAGATATTATGGTAATTTAAGGAGAACCAAATATATGAAGTAACTGGAACTACTCAAGTAATTAATCCTGCAATGATTGTTAAGGTGTTATCTAAATCAACTCTCAACTATGAGAAAATAGACAAGTTTAGATTTTATCGGTCTATTCCTGAATTAAAATAACATATTATGATTAGTCAATATGAATATTTTGTATCCCCTGAATACATCAGGGGAAGAAGTTATTCAGGTATCCATGAGCAACCAAAAGGATTGAGAGCAGATTCTTCGTAAAGAATAGCCGCCAAACAGGGTATATTCCCAACCTTACAAATGGGGTCACGAATATATTCAAAAAAGCTAATTCCCA
>CAKZGI010000419.1 GCA_936914905.1 uncultured Trichormus sp.
CTTGGCACAAGCTCTAAAAACTCAGGGTTGTCCAACCAAATGGCTCCGATTTTGGTTGGACTTACTCGTTTAACACATCATCTAACTGACTTAATACTTCAAATGTGTTGGACTGGGGAGCAGATATAGGAATACTCTGATGACTAAACTTGAGTGGGGAACTTGACTCGAAATTCTCAATAGTACTTACTTGGTTTACTTGTCTGGTTCGTGGCCGATGTGGACAATGTATTGCTATATGCCCAGGACCACCACAATACAAGCACAATCGATTCGCCCGACGTCGTTGTTTCTCTACATCTGACAAGGGCCCTCTACGACGTGCAGCATTGATCTCCATCGGAGTAGGTCCTCGAAGATGTATGCATCTTATACACGGCGATGGTATGGGATACAACCATTGATATAGGTTCAACTATACTATTGCTAGGGGGTTTATAATGCGCTTATTATTTTTTCACCTTATTTATAATTACATAAAGGCCATACCATGTTCTATAACTAGTTCAATGGAAAATTTGTTCTCAGACTGATGCACACTTATGGGTTCATGAGGCCAAATTTCCAACATGCCATTCATTGCATACTAGCAAATAATATGTCACTCTCATGTATTGATGAAATGTTATATATTGTTTTAGACACTTCCAAGAAATTGAGCTTTTGGAAGACCTCCTTGCTTGCTAGCAAATATAGTTTCAAACACTTCCAAGAAATTGAGCAATGTTATATATAGTTTCACCTGTTGACGCAATGTTATATATAGTTTTGGACACTTCCAAGAAATTGAGGTATTGTGCTCTTCTTTTAGGGATGAAACAAACTCATTAGGGTGTAGAATTGAACTAGTTGTTAGGATCCCATGTTGTCAAGAGGTTTTGGTGGGCAACATTCACTTGCCAACAACTACTACTTATAGTAAGATTAGTTTGGGTAGTTAGCGGATTCCTAAGATTTCAAACCTTTTACTTAGTGCTTGATGTTTTTACCGTTAGCGTGGATTTATATGACTCTATTGTTCTGTTTTTGTGATATGATACATTTTGTTTCCAGGCATCTTTGGCTTCTTGCTTAGGAACTTGATCTCGTTCTCTTACATAATGAGTATGGTTCCATGTTCAAGCCTCAGACAACCCCATCATGCCAAGGGAAAAATACAAGAACAATGAGTTTTGCATTTGCGTCCCAATTTTAGTTACCTCATAATAGTAGAAACAAGAGCGACATTTAAATGTAAATAATAAACTAACTAGTAAGAAACCCAGGTAGAGAATGTCCTTTCGTGGTCTCATATGATGTAGTGTAAGGGGAATTATAGGAAACAAGGAGCACTAAAGTAGAAAAAGTTGGATTATATGCTTGTTAACCTATTGATCCAAGGTTATGGTATAGCTACCACCAAGGTTTGGAATTTTCATAAACACACAATCATACTAATTTATGTTGATCGTTATGTCCTATCAAATTACGTCATTGGATTAGGCTACTAAATTACTATATGGACCATTAACATCGACGTCGTAGACCACTTTTGAGAGAGGAAATAACACAAACGTGCCTTCACTTTGGTCCCCTAGACATCTTCCTAATCCAGGAGCACCATTTAAGTGACTCACGACTCAAGAAATATGGCTCGCTACTCAAGGGCCAATGTCAAATGTTTTGGTCATCCTGCCATGGACCAGCAACATCCCTAGGAGGAGTGTGCATGGCAGTCAACCCCAACATGAAACAATTCATTGATTCTCAAGAAATAGTAATGGTGGGCAGAGCACAATACATAATACTAGAATGGCAAGGAGAAAAAATAGGAATACTTAATATTTACGCTCCCAATACAGTTGCGGACAGAATAGAGTTGTGGTCTCACCTGATATCCTCTTTACCACATAACATTGACCATTGGTGTATCGGCGGAGATTTCAACATGCTTGAACACCCCACTGATCGTGCTGGAGGGAGAGGTGACACTATTAGAGGCAACGAATTGGCAAAATGGGACCAACTCTCAATGATTCTAACAATTAGTGATGTATGGAACTCCCCCGAATTCATCACTCATAAAGGATCTAGGTTATACTCCAGAGCTGATCTGTCTCACACTCCCGTCAATCAATCTCGGTTAGATCGATTTTATGTCACAGACTACTTCAGATCACTAGGAGGAATGGTCATGATTGTGCCAGACACCTCATTGTCTAACCATGTCCCTATCCTTCTTAGAATCGACTCCAAAGAGCCTGCTCACAATTCTCCAAAGAGCCGGCTCAAAATACCAGAAAAAATGTTACTGCAGGAACAATGGAAGGATGAAGTCTTCCAAATATGGCACGAGGTGACAAACCTAAATCTGGAGCCAGCAACCAGACTTGCCGAGGGAATCAACCAGCTCAGCACCTTCTTCTACAACAAAGCGTACACTCTACACACAGAGGAAAAAACAAAAAAACAATCCCTGAGAAGAGGAATTGCCTCTCTCCAACGCCTCATCGAAAAGGATTCTCATAATGAGATGTTGGTAAAAGAACTAGTGGAAGCACAAGAAAAATGGAAAATTAGTGAGGAAAACAAACTAGAATTTTTATTCCATAGATATGCAGCTCAGTGGACTAAGAAAGGAGATTTGGTTTCCAAAGATTTCTTTCACATAGCAGGACCAAAACGTTCACCCACTCACATAGCTCATCTAGTGAATAAAGAAGGAGATCTTACCTCCGATCCAAATCAAATTAGAGTTATTGCTACGGAATACTACAACGAACTCCTAAGAGCACCACCTTCAAATCCAGACAAGGAAGAAGCTAGTCAATATGTCTGGTCTTCTATGAAAAAAACAGTCAACTCAAAGGTTAGTGAAATCCTTATCCAGTCCTTCACTTCAGATGAACTGTTGGAGGCTTTGAAATCCCTACCACGACATAGCTGCCCAGGTGAAGATGGTCTCACTCCAACTTTCTTCATTCAATACTGGGACCTCCTCAATCTCCTTATTTGCCAAGGTTTTCAAAACATATTCTCATCAGGGAAAATGCCAGAACAAATCTCAGAAGGCCTTATTTACCTGGTCCCAAAGGGGGATAGCAAACAGACAGACATCCGTAAATGGAGACCGATTACCGTGCTTAACACAATATATAAAATATATGCTAAATCCTTGATGACAAGATTAAGTACGTTTCTTCCAGACATCATTCACCCGTCACAAACAAGATTTGTGCCCAGCAGAAGTATCTTTGACAACATCTTCACCTATTGGGGAGCCTCAGCCAAAGCACGGATCTTGGGAGAAGATCTTGCAGTTCTCCTTCTTGATTTTGAGAAGGCGTATGACAGAGTAGACTGGACCTTCTTACAAGGAACTATGGCTAAAATGGGTTTCCCTGAAGCATGGATCAATGGCACTGCTGCGACGTACTCGTCGGCCCATAGTCGAATCCTCTTGTCAGGCATAAAAGGGGACAAAATCCCCCTGTCTAGATCTGTACGCCAAGGCTGCCCCCTAGCCCCATACCTTTTCCTCATATTTGCAGAAGCTATGCATTGTTTCCTCACCGATCCACACAATGGCCTCAAAGGGATCTCTCTCCCCTTAACAGAACAATCACTCTTAGATAATGAATTTGCAGATGATACCACCATATATCTACAAGGACAAGAGGAAAACTTAACCAAAATGTTCAACTTACTCACCACTTTTTGTTTAGCCTCGGGAGCAAGGGTGAATTGGAACAAATCCAAAGCAATTTGGATTTCAGCTAATCAACCCCCAAACTGGTCACCTGTAGAAGGCTTTGCATGGATTCCATGAGGTACGGCCATTCGATACTTAGGCTGCCAGATTGGTGTAGATCTACCAGCAGAAGCGCACGTGGCTCCTCTCCTAACCATGCTGAGGAGAAAACTGCTGCATTGGAGCTCCGCACAACTCTCTTTAGCTGGCCGGGTGGTGGTGGCCAACAATGTTCTACTAGCATCCATATGGTTCGTAGCTTCTAGCTGTATGTTTTCAAGATCTTGCTTAGAACAACTGAGAAGACTCATAAGAAATTTCATTTGGTCCGGAAAAGACAAAGACAATGCTAGAGCAAAAGTTGCATGGAAAACACTTATCCAACCCAAATCTAAAGGGGGTCTCGGGCTGATAGATCCTTGGCAGCAATCCAAAGCCCTGCTCAGCAAATTTGTGGTACGTAGCCTCCGACCTGACGTTGGACCGTGGAGTCTCTTCCTCCAAGAATGCCTGCAATGTTGTGCCCTGTGTACAGGTGGCCCTTGGAAAAAAGACACAAGATGGTTCTGTGAGCAGAGCAGTCGGATCCCAAGATTCGAGGGTAACGTATATAAACTAATTAATGGAATTCTCCAATCCTGGAGAGAAATAAGAGAGGCCTTGATGCAACTCCCGCCAGCCCCGAACGAAGAACAGATGAGGCAACCTCTCATTTGGAACACATTTTTCTCCACTCTGACAGGAAAACTCCTTGGTCAACAACCATGGCTAGGTTGGGGGAAGATTGCATCGGGTCCGGCAGCAACATGGGAACAATGGCAAACCTTCTCTCAACAAAGCCCAAATCAACAGAAGCAAGAATTGGAAAAAATATATGGCCACAAAAAAATGATGAGTCTGCTACAACAATGTAGATGGAAAACAAACCCTACTGCCCCACCTTTATGTTGGGATGGTTTCTTCACAAGAACGGGTGTGCTGTTAGGAGCTCAAGGAAAGACATCGGAAAATATGGTATTTCTCACCATGCAACCAAGCGGAAACCTTCAGATTAGTGAACAATGTCAAGACCTCTCGGCCTTCTGCATTAGCGAAAAAGTGAGAATTATTGCCTATCACAACAAAAACTGGGTCATCGATCCAAGCCCAGATACCTTGGACACGACATGGAAGATTTGGGCATACATGAACTCACCAATTAGAAGGCTTTCATGGGATCCTGGTGGAGTCGCATGGTCGGATCCACTCCTCAGCCCGGATAAGCAAATCCCCTTCTTCTGCTACTCAGCCAAACTAGGGCGACGCATTCTCCAATCCAAGACACAAGCCCCCTTTCCAGCTACTAGTTTCTGGGAATCAGAGGGCATTCCAAGAACATTCCTGGGGGAATTTTGGCACGCATTTTGGGACAGCCACCAATCTAACAAAATACTCACCTTTCAATGGCAGCTTCTTCACAGAGCCCTCCCCATCGGTATGTGGTTAATGAAGGCAAAGCTCCCTCCCCATTGTCCCTATGGGGACAATCAAATAGAATCCCAACGCCATGTGTTGTGGGATTGTGATGCGGCTCACCAAATATGGGGAAGAATGCTTCGGATATGTACATCCCTATTCCCAGATACTACCTTCACTTGGGGCTCCTTGGTGTGGTCAGTAGTGGAAGGCCCTCCAACCCTATACGAATCCCCTCCAGAATCCAAAGCATACATGACATGTAAGTCACAAGTCAAATGCACCAAGAGTAAGAACAAACCTGCCCAGAATGATCCATCTACGGATGTGCGGTGGACCTAATCAGTACCACAACCATGTGGTTCATCTGGAAGAGACGGTGTGCCCATGCGTTTGAGGAAACAAGTGAAGCTCCTGCCGAAACGATAATGGCTATATGGCTTGAACTTATCCATAATCTGCAAGGACAATTACAAGATATGCAAGGAGACACAGAAATAGCTGTGAAGCGGAGGAGAGCATTCTACGGAACTTGGGACTCATCCCCATTCTACACCAGGAAAGGAGAGATTGTTAGGCGGACTTACCGCCCCCCCGCGCTGAATTTTCCCACCACCCCTGTCGTGAGGTGCCCATGATTTTACTCCTCAGCCTGTCCCACCCTTTTCTGGAACAAAGCGGCTTTTGGCCGGACAGAATTGTCGTTTTGCAAAAAGTCGCCCTGTTCGAGAATATGATTTTGAGCCTCCCCGGTGAATGTTCAGGCAAACAATTGACACTAAGGGACAAATCAACTCATCCAGCATGATGAAATCAACAGTTGGGACCAATGGGACTTTTGCCAAAATGTTTCATTTGGCCAGCAGACACCTCCAGGACGAGACTAGTTGATCTAGGGAAAAGAGCACAAAGTAGAGCCCAAAAAGAACTGATGAAGATCTAGGAAATGGATGTCAATTGGCCTCATTTTTTAACAGTGCAACTTTTTGCCTGACAAACCCGTTGTTTTGCAAAAAGTCGCGCTGTTCCAAAAAAAAAAGATGAAGAAGAAGAAGAAGAGTTGACACCAAATCCTGATACTTCAATCGTTTGTGATATGTCGTTGCGGCTTGGAGTTAGGAAGAAGGCCTCAGCACACATAGCTTTCATGATATGTATATAGACTTTTAGCCTTATGGCTAAGTCTGCGATGTAAAGTTTTCTTCCATAACTAATGAAAGGATCTTATAACAAAAAAAAAATGCAAGCTTTCAACAAGGGAAACAGGTGGTGATTGCCAGTGGAAACGACCCTCTAGTTCTCATACCAACTATTGGAGATGGTGGCTACAATCTTGCAATGAATAGCTTACACAATGGAGAACAAGGACTACAATCAAGTGCGCAAGATAAGAGAAGAAAAAGATGGAACAAATTGTCACACATTGTAACAACACGTTCAATGAGAACGAGACAGATAGGCACAAAATAATACAACTTGTGTTAACAAAATGGTAACAACAACAAAATATTATATACAGTTGGTTATGTACCAGTTTAGGGCAAATGCCATTATTCTAATTACAGAAAATGGCATGTCCTAAGGAACAGTGTGAATACAACCATTACAGACCATATTCGAGACATTCTAGAACATCGTCGGAAAAGACTTTGGGGAAGACCACAATCAAGAAAGATTGTGATTTTTCAATGGATTTTAACGTACAATGTTGTGACCATTGGATCTAGATTGACCTGTCTCCAAGTTATCAAAGATGTGGGTATGGTAAAGAAACTCAGAAGCATTTGCATTAGGACTGCTCTAGAGCTCTACCAATATGGCTTCGTATTGTGCACATTTTCTTGGTTTACATAAGAATGGTTTGTTCTCATGGGGTAGCTCAATCTGGTTAACAATGTTAAGAGAATCATATGCAATACATGTGGCATCTCTGATGATGAGAAAAATTTTACTGGATGGAATACATGCCCCCTAGATTTGGTACATATGATCATAT
>CAKZGI010000420.1 GCA_936914905.1 uncultured Trichormus sp.
AAACCATGGTATTCGTGCATGGCAAGAAAACCATGGTTTCTCATCTAGCTTGAGAGACCCTATATAAACACCCTCTCATTGAGGTGTAAGGGGGGAAGAGGACAGCAAGGAAAGAAAGAAGAGGAAGGACGACACCAAGAAGGACACAAGGAAAGGTCACGGAGAAGAAAGAGAAGCGGGGGACGAATCGAGTGACCCACCTTCACCGATTTACAACAAACCAAACAAAACAACCCTATGTAACCTTGTTTCTTATGATATAATCAAATCTTTTACATGATTTATTCATCTTCTCTTGTTCAGTTCTTGTGGTTAGCCTATTCAGTCTTAACCTAAGGGTCCCATGTTCGAATCTTGATATTACAATAGTTATATATATTTATCTCTTCAACTTTTCCAAACCTATCTTCTATATTATAAACGCTATATATCTATCCTCTCAACCTTCTCTAAGCTTTCCCGTTATCGTCATCTTCTCGACAAGGGCCCCGGCGGTCCCACCCACGCACGGTATCCGGAGTGTGAGCAGCGCGACATCGACCAATTGGGAGGCGTAGTCTGCGAACACCGCGACATTGGTGAACCCGACGTGAAGGGGTGGTGGAGAAGATCGAGAGACGAGCCGACGTGAACGGGTGGTGAAACGGAGATGGCAACTCAACCTGAGTCGGTAGGCATGCTAATGATGTTCGAAAGGATTCTCCAAGAGCAGCGGACGATGACGGAGCTAGGAGCGGCTATTGATCGTCTTATTCAACGCAATGGTCCATTTGATGGGCGAGATGTTTCTCGCTACATGCGCGACTACAAAGCTGAGATGGTACGTTGTGGGGTATCAGAAGCGCTTCGAGTATCTGCATTTAGTCGGATTGCTACAGACGGCCTACAAGAGAAGATCCAAGAGCTCCGAGAGACAAACACAACTTGGGCAACCTTTGAGCAAGCTGTGCTAAACGCGTTCGCCATCGATGACTCCACAAAGGAGACACGACGCGGATTTGAAGAATGGGTTGATTGGCCCCATAAAGGTATGAAGGTTCTTGAAGTCCTATCTGAATTTGAATCTAGATTTAATAGATTGTCTACAAGGGATCAAACGGTCCTTCAAGCTGAGAAAGTGATCATGTTTCTTCGAGCCATGGATATGAGGGATCGTAAAGATCTGGGCGTTTTAATGGAAACCACAACAACTGACAGTGGTCTTGTAGAAACGTGGGCGGAGGTCAAAGAGATTGTCGCTCGCTATAACAAAAGAAAGCAATGGCTTGGCGAAGATGGAAGAAAAGGCGTTGAAACACCACAACGAATGGAATCAACGTCTTCACGCTCAGGAGCCCCACGATCACAAGAAGTTAGGGCAGAGAAGACCCTCGATTCAACAACCCTAGATCAACTTGCAAAGAGCCTAGAAGATCTGAAGATTGCTATTTTAAAGAAGGATGAAGAGACAAGGTCTTTTTCCAGATTGAAAGACCGACGTTGCATATGGTGTGACAGTGCAGATCATGGGAGGGGAGATTGTGAAGAACATAAAGAGGCGCTGAGTCGAGACCTTATCTATTATGATGGGAATCGAATTCATTCAACAGAAACGCGTCAACCTTTAAAGACTAACTTCAAGAAAGGTGGAATGAAGAAAGTACTTCAGGACGAAAGAGAAGGCCGGGTAAATTATTTTGCTTCTGCTGGGATCCGCGTAGGGGAGTCTTGCACGGCACAAATCACGTTTTGGCCAGAGGTATTAGAATCTTTTAATTATAATTGTCTATCAAATCCTAAACCTGTGGTTCAAGAGATCCAGAGATCGACGGGGTGGGAGTGCCCCGTTGATGATACAACTACCCATGCACTATGCCAAACGCACGAAGTTTCTGTCGAAGAGAAACGCAAAAGACCAGATGAAAATGTTGGTCCATCCAAGAAGTATGATACCAGAAGCACTAGCCGACAAGAAGAGAAGAAGATTGGAATTGAGAAGGGGAAGGAGAAACTCGGCCCAACGTATAAGCTTGCCTCAGATATCGAGCAACAAACTGATTTGAAGAAATTATTGGAAGAGAGAGTTCTTGATAGCCGAATGGAATTTTCGCTTCGAGAATTACTGGGCATCGCAAAGAAGGAGTTTCATGAACTGATTATCGACCTTGTGAAGAGAAAGAGGCATGTCCTAGAGGAGACAGGTCATCCAAAGGTAAACACCAATACCATTTTTATGAGTGATAATGATAATTTTGATGTCCCAGATTCTCACTACACCAACAAACATTGGGCACGAGCGACCACGGAGACACCGGTTCGAATCGGGAATGTTAAGGAGCCGGTGATTGCGTTGATCGACCATGGGTCCGAAATAAATTTGATGTCACATGACTTCTACAAAAAAGGGAATTGGCCTATCAACACTAATCATGGATGGAGGATACGAGCTGCAACAAAAGCAACAGAAGATTTGTTCGGAGCTTGCCCTGATGTTCCAGTGAAAATTGGAGATGTCGAAATCGAAGAAAATTTCTTTGTACAAGAAGGAGCATCGCACGAAGTAATTCTAGGACAACCCTTCATTACTTCATCCCGTATGGAAACGAAAGTCCTCGACACCGGAGCGGCATTTGCAAGAATCTGGAGCAAAGATGGTGAAAGATCGATTCAATTCTTGACTGTCGCTTCAAACCATAAACGAAACAAGAGGGAGCTTTCAACAAAATCGAAGGTGGATTTTTAAGAGGGACTATTACCATGCGGGGTAACGATAGTCCACAAAACAAGCCCCCGCACTCTTACAAGAATGAACGGTTTCGGGCTAGCATCATTCAAGTTAGCCTAAATGGAGCGACAAGATTCAGAACATTTCAAGAAGAATCAATAAAAATCTTGCATGCGCAAGAAATGCTGAGATCAAATTCGGTAATCAGTGGAGATGAAGAAATAATAGGGATAATAGAGGAATTGTCATTTAATGATACAGTACTTCAACTAGAAAGTCTTGTAAAATTTTCTTGTCATCAAGATAAAGAGATCGTTATGGTTGACTCACTTAAAATGTATGCTTTGATTAGTGAGATAGGTTCCGCTTACAACATAGGGAAGGAGGCCGACATCAACACAAAATATAAAACTGTCGACCGCAAGATAAAACCAGTGGCGAGACCACTGCCAAAGGACAGCCAACGACGGATGAAAGAAGTGTCCACGGATCCTACACTACGAAGTTTCGAGAATATCGGGCACAAATTCACAGAAGAAACCCGAAAGAATCTTCGAATTGGTGGGGCAAGCTTCCTTTTGCCAGAAGAAGAAAGACAATTTCGGCAGATGTTAGAACGGCATGGGAAGTCGTTTTCTTTCTCGCCCAATGAGATTGGGTGTGCCGACCCAAGCGTTATAGAGCCGATGGTCATCTTTACTATTCCACATATACCATGGAACTTGAAACCTATTCCGGTACCAAGAGCGCATATTCCTAAGCTAATTGATCTTTTGAAGGAGAAAATTGCAATGGGTATCCTTGAACCGTCAAGTGCGCCATACTCGAATCGGTGGTTTACAGTTCCGAAGAAGAACGGATCACTTCGATTTATACAAGATCTGCAGCCAGTGAACCAAGTCACGATTCGAAATTCAGGTGTGGGTCCGATAGTTGATGAGTTTGCTGAAGCATTTGCAGGTCGGGCTATCTATTCCATTGGGGACCTATACTCGGGCTATGATCAATTCCAGTTGGCGATCGAAAGTCGGGACATTACGACCATGCGAACACCGATCGGGCTGGTTCGAATGTGCACTCTACCGCAAGGAGCGACGAATTCCGTCGCACACATGACCAATGCAATGAATAAGGTACTTCATGATTGTATTCCTAAAATAACTATGCCCTTTTTAGATGACATTCCAATCAAGGGATGTATGGAAGAAGAGAAAGACGAGACAATGGATCATAGCGGGTGTCGGAAGTTCGTCAAAGACCACATAAAAGATTGCGAGAAAGTCCTGCAAAGGCTTGAACAAGCACATTTAACATTATCTGGCGAGAAGTCGGCATTCGGGCAAAAGGAAATTTTAGTCGTTGGGCACCTATGCGGACCCTATGGTCGCAAGCCCTCTCCAGCTAAAGTTGACGCGATCCAAGCAATGAAAGATCAATGTGACTCGCCATCAGAAGTAAGAAGGTTTCTCGGAGCATGCGCATTTTTCCATGTATGGATTCCCCATTATGCGCACATAGCCGATCCTCTCTACCGATTGTTAAGGAAGAATCAAAAGTTTGAGTGGACAAGTGAACACTCAAAAGCCATGGTAAAATTGAAGAAGACACTACAAGAAGCGCCAGCCTTAAAGAAGCCAGATTATTCCCGACCCATCATCCTTACAGTCGACACAAGTCCAACAGGGATAGGGTGGGTTATCAGTCAAGTTAACAAAGAAGGTAGCCGACATCCAATCCGATTTGGAGCGAAGGTTCTAAATGATAGGCAACGCGGATATGCTCAAGTCAAAAGAGAGTTGTGGGGAATTGTGACTGCAATCAAGACTGACCGAGATTATCTCATCGGTGCTCAAGTCGTGGTCGAAACAGATTGCCTTCCAATATTGGGAATGATGAGATGTTGTAATATTCCAGATATAGCAATGCTGCGATGGATTGCCTACATCAAGTCTCTCAACCCAGACATTCAACATATATCAGGCCGAGAAAATAATGTAGCTGATATGCTGTCCAGGGCTAGATTTGAAGGGAATGATGAAGAAGGATCAGACGATGAAGAAGTAGCTGATGACTTCTTCTCTTTTGACTACCTATGTAAAACAAATATGATACAACAACTTAAAGAAGACGAATATGAAGGCGATCTTCTCGAAATTGGGAGATCCTTAGAATCACTACTACGAGGAGGAAATGAGACTTCAAGAACAAAACGGCAAATGCAAAAGTTTTATCTAGAGGATGGGCTACTCTGGAGACAATCAAAGAAGCCAAATGGCTGTCCTATGCGCGTAGTTGGGACGATTGCCCAAAGAAAACAGATAATGGAAGACTTCCACGAAAGTGAATGGGCTGGACATCGCGGAATCTGGGCAACATTTTCAAAGATCAAAGAAAAATATTGGTGGCAAGGTATGTACAAAGATATTGTTCGATATGTGGAAACTTGTGGTAAATGCCAACGATACTCTGGAATCCGGCATCGAGATGCGCTTCATCCCACTTTCTCACCGACCATACATTTTAAATGGATGGTTGATCTTGTTGCAATGCCTACTGGGATAGGACAAGTGAAGTACTTAGCCCTTGCTCGGGAGGATCTTACAAATCAAGTAGAGGGTCGAGCTCTACGAAGGAAGACGAGTTCTGCAATATGCCAGTTTCTTCTTGAAGAAGTTATCACTAGATATGGATGTGTTGGCCAAATCATAGCAGACCGAGGGGAGCTTGATTCTGATGAGGCCAAAAATTTCTTCGCCAAATTAGGTGTTCGGTTATCTTTGACAACTGCTTACAATCCGGAAGCTAATGGGAAGATTGAGCGGGGACATGGTCCTATTGTCAAGGCCTTAGTAAAAGCATGTGATGGCAGGGTTCGATCCTGGCCGCAAAAGCTTCCCTATGCATTGTGGGCTGACCGGACAACCCATAGCACTGTCACTGGATTTATGCCGGCTGAACTCATGACAGGACAAACCCCAGTAATGCCAACAGAGAGATCTATTAAGACCTGGTCAATTCTTCCATGGAAAGAAGAAATGAGTCGGGAAGATTTACTTGCCATTCGAATTCGTCAATTGGAAGAGCGGTCGGAGGATGTGGAGCTTGCGACCCAACGACAACAAGACGCGCGTTTCAACAATAAAACTCGGTTTGACAAGAAACATCGACTTCGGCCAAAGAAAATCGAAGAAGGCGATTGGGTTTTAGTCTATGATAGCAGCCTAGACCATCAACATAGAGCTCTTCGAAAATTTTCGCGTCGGTGGTTTGGCCCGTACGAGGTTCGCCAAACCTTTCAAAATGGCACGTATAGGCTGAGCGAGCTGGATGGGACTTTGATTCGATTACCGATTGCTGGTAAACGAATAAAAATATTCAAGAAGCGCCATGAGCCGAGCCCTAATTGTTTTCAACAAGAAGAATCAAATGATGAGGAGAGCTCAGATGGAGATGAGCTCCATTAACACTAAGACTCCCCTCAAATGCGGCACATACCGTAGGATGTGCTGGTTTGGTGCGGGTGAATGTCGTGTGATTAATCACACAATGATTAGAAAATGGAAGAATAATTATTTTAGGTTAGATCAAGAGCTTAGTACGAGAAGGTGAAGGACGTCAAGAGCTTCAAGCCGAATTTTACAGAGTACGAATCGGATAAATACTCACAAAGTTACGTGTGTACAGATTTATCCCACATACGAATTCACAGGTTCCGGACAGCTACATATAAGCATAAGAGGACTCTTATTTCTTCATCTGGTAGTTTAGCTTGGGTCTACGCGCGTGCGCGGGAGCGTGTTCTGTGCAGCACGCATCCGAGCAAGCCGTGCGTCTGCCCGAGTGTGTGTCCGAGCGGGTCGTGCGTCCGAGCGGAGCGGGTGTGCGTACTCTAAGTTTGCACGACAGGATCACACTCGAACGAACTTTTTGGCCGGAGACATGCAGTTAACTGGAATCAACTGAACCTTTTTGAGGAGTCAAGTGGAGCATGGAACTGAAGTTCAAAAGTCATGCAACTCATCACTAACTGAGACTTACAACATGCAACTGAAGCTAACTTAAAGTTTCATGCAACTAGAGTTATCTTCCAGTTAGCATGCAAGTCAGGGGCTATTTAAGCGTGAGGAATGGGTCAGTACGAGGTTCCTCCCGGCCTCCTTCCTTCATCCCTCCTTTCGGCCTATTTTCCTCAGCCAGCTCATCATTTTCTCTTCTTCCAAATAATTTCAGCCAAAACCCTAATTTCGGCCAGAACCCTAATTTCTGAATCAAAACCTTGATTCCGAGTTAAACTCTTATTATCAATTGTAATCCTAAGCTGGGGAACTTGTAATTCAAACTCTCGAAACCGAATCCCAGAATGTTAATTCCGAAAAACTTGTAATTGCAATCATTTGATTGATTTCCGAATCCTATAAAATCTATCCAATTCCGATTAGGCTATTACAATTCGTGGACCGACGACTGTATCCTCTGGTCGGTGACCCCAGGGTTCCGCCTCCGTTCACGCATTCCTATCGGATTTTTCCCGACACCGGACCCAAAACGATCTGCTTTTGTTGTTCATGTCACGGCCAAGGCTCGTAGACGGAAACGGAACAAGAGATAATAACAAGAAAAG
>CAKZGI010000421.1 GCA_936914905.1 uncultured Trichormus sp.
CTTTCTCTCTACTATCTATTAAGAATATCTCATTCATTTTTTCTAGAATTCCTATTTCATCTATTATTCCTGCTATTCTTCCCAAGTGATCCAAGTTCTTACTCTCAAAGTGATCCAAGTTCTTACTCTCAACCTCTTCTTTTTAGAAATTCATATTTTTGGGTATTTTTATTTAATTTAGGCTCATTTACATTCATTCTCTCATCTTTTATCCTGAATTTATTGTCAATACTTACGAGTTCCAAATTGTTGGCAATTTTTATTGTATTGTCTATTTTTTTACTATTTCAATTATGTGTTTACTACGTGGGATTTTGTGATTTTTTGCATCCGTATATGTACTTCAAAATGAAGTGCAGAATATGGGTTCATAAGTTCTTTCTTGTAGTTTTACTGCATCCGGACGTGACCAGTTAGTATGGTCTCCTGCCAATAAAGGTCTCTCCCCCCTTGGCATCTGTTTGATATATAGCTGTATCAATTTCTGTAGCTGTGGAGTGCTATCTTACTAATGCCTCATATATGCTTGTCCACTTACGTCTAAATACTGGTGATAAGGACAATTCTACCAGGCAATAAATATTTCGGGTCAGCAGTATGGCATCTGTCAATTCAAAGGTAGCATCTTTAGCCCTACCTAGATGTTTGTAGGCTGCTTGAAAGAATTACTCTAATCTGGCACGTTTTATATTGGCAGGTGAGAGTTGGTAGTACTTCTCTCAGTTTCTACTACTAGGAGGTCTGATTGAATACAGACCTCCTTTTTTTCTTGAACATCACCGATTTAGTCTAAACTCCAGTAGAAAGGCAAGTTGAAAAAGCATTTTACGCAGCTGCTGAAGCACTTAAAGAACTACGAGACAGATGTTTGTACCGTTCGACTCACTCAGAGAAATTTTTTCCTATCATTACCTGTCAAAATGGGGAGCATCCGAAATGTCTTTGACGGACTACTAGTAGCGCCGTGAATTCAAAATGCTTCTTTCAGAAGAGCTACGCTAACAAAATATATCCTTCGGAGACGCTACGCGAACAAAATTCAAAATGAATACGGTGTGAGCTTTTCAGAAATTTGGAATGGTTGGTTTATTTACGCCGTACTCTACTAGGCTAACCGTTGACTAAGAATATTCACGGTGAATAAAATAAAAATTACGACACAACATAATTTAGCTATGGGGTTTGGGGAGGTCAAGAAAAAATGAAGCCGCTACGCCCCAACTTAGGGGTTTGCCAAACTCCAATTAAATTATATAATTGCATAATCCGTATATGTCGGCATTCCTGGAGTTTGAAACCCCAACATAATATCTTCCTTTGCCACCCCTCTTTCCACGAGTTCTTGGGCTACTCTCATTTCCGTCATATTTTGCTCAATCCAAATCTTTCCCTTCTTGATGTCGAAATGTAAAACACAACCATATACCCGCCAATGTCTATCCCATCCCACATTCATTACCTGGTAATGGTCTTGTTTCGTATCAAAAATAGTGTAGCAATCAATTGACCCATGACCCATTGGCGATGGGGATAGCAGCATAATTCGTCAACAATGACTGAATTATATGGAGATAAGACTCTATTTTATCAATTGCACAATCACCTCTTCAATCGGGGCATAAATAATTTGTTTAATTTGATATGTCTCCAATAAAATTTGTGCAAATTCCCGCTTAAAAAAAGCTTTATAAGTAATTACAGCCATGGCTAGATAGTGAATACGAGTTGGACGCTGATTTCTAAGGCTAGCCGATAATTCAAAAACTGTCCTAACGCAGCATGGTAATCAGTCAGTGGGGAAGCACTCAAAAAAGTTTTAATCTCAACTGCAATTTTTTCTTGGTCTCGCTCTACTGCTAACAGCTGCTGGGCACCTAAATCTATTTCAAACTTTGTTCCACCTACTTCCAGTCGCAAGGAATCATCAGTTATTTGCCACTACTCCTTCTCGAGAGTAATTCTAACCACAGCATGAAGTCTGTCTTTAGCTGCCATCGTTATCTTTCTCTGATTTACTTGCAATTATAGAACAATTGAAATAAAGAGTGCCTCTGGTGCGTTAACCTGCTGAAAATTGGTGATACAGCAGGAATCAGGAGTAAAACTCTCTTGCTGTCTAGGTTTCAATTTAGATTCTGTACCTCATTGATCTGCAATCTACTGTAGGAATATAAGGGGGAGAAACAAATGCTAATGATGAATAAAGCATCAAGAAATTTTATCGGCTCAATAAGTAGGGGAAGGGGAGAAAGATAAGGTAAGTGTAAGGTAAGTGGGGGATACAAAATGTAATAAAATATGACAGATGACGCAAAGACTGGATTCGAGTAAGAAGTCGGGAGAGGAGTTACTGTAAACCATCAAGCCAAAAGGGACTCCAGATGAATCCATGCTTCAGACAATAGAGATATTACTAATCCTAATAGAGAAGTTGCCGTTGTGGAAATTTAACGCCTAAAATGCTTAAATTATGAATTTAATATGCTCGCTCAATCGCGAAAATGTTGGAAACCTCCTCACCCAAAGACAGTAGACTTGATTTGAGGGATACACAATAGCAAAAATAACTATTAGAACAAACCGTAGCCATTAAAAAAGTTTCATTTATTGCTAATAAAATTCTATATATGCTTATCATTAGATAAGCAGGAAACAAATTCCCATGAAAGGCTGGTTTTATCAAGCCGGGATAGGGACTTATTTATGTCTGTCATGGAAAATCCACCAGAACTCAAGGGAAAACTCAAAACCACCTTGAAAAAGGTTATGGATAAATACAGCAGCACTCAGGAGTAAAACCTGCTTGATATGTGGTTTTTGATTAGAATTATATACGCACTCCTGAATCAGAGCTTTAGCCATTGTTATCAATTATTTCTGTTTGCGTTTTTGTTGAATATAATTACGAAAGTTATCCATTTTTAATTGTTATAGCCATTGATGACGGTCTTTTGTATAATCGCCCAAACCAGATTCAGATCTTAGTAAAAATCCTGCAGTACCACCATAACCTAATTCTTGGATTAGTGCTTGGTAGGCTCCCCTTGAAATCTCACTGGCTTTCACTTGTAAAACACCTGAATTAGCTCTTGATTTTCAATTAACCAATTGACGGGATTGGCCCCACTGATTTCAACATCATTAATATGATTACTTACTTTTCTTAAAAGTCCGTCATCTGTCGTCAAAAAAAATTTGACTTCCGCTGCTTCTGCAAATGCGAAGTGGAATGAATCATAGAAAGTAAAACCTATTTTACATATAGAAAGTAAAACCTATTTTACATAAAGTCTCTGCTCTAGATTCAATATTTTCATTCGACTCAATAAAAATATTGGGTACGCCTAAAAAAGCCAATATTTGATGACGATGACAAGTATCAGGAATCTTTTGAAGCTCAAACTCTATAGCATCACTGCTAACTAACATTAAATCGCCGCAATCGGAAAATTCTAGAATTGAGACTACTGCGTCAGTTTATAAACGAACTCGATACTTTACGGGATCCTCCAAAAGACGGCAGAAACAACAGGAATCCATGTAAATAGTCAAAGGTTTACTCAATATATATAAATCCTCCTTTAATGGTTAGGCATTGTGAACATTGTGATAATTGTAAACATTTGTCAGTAGTCATTAGTCAGTTTCTCAGTGGTTTTTCTACTGAGTACCGACTATTGACCACTGACAATTAGTTAAAACTGCTGTAAAAAACGCAAATCGCTATTATACAAACGGCGAATATCATCAATTTGATGTAAAACCATTGTAAAACGTTCTACACCAAAACCGGCTGCAAACCCACTATAAATCTCTGGATCATAACCCACAGATTTTAATACATTCGGGTCAACCATACCGCAACCAATAACTTCTAACCAGCCTCCATTCCACTGTAAATCTACCTCAGCAGAAGGTTCAGTAAAGGGGAAATAACTAGCGCGGAAACGAATTGGTAAATCACCAAACATTGCTTGTAAAAATGTCTTCACAGTTCCTTTGAGGTCTGTAAAAGTCAGTCCTTCATCAACTGCTAACAGTTCAATTTGATGAAAAACTGCGGAGTGGGTTGCATCTACATCATCTCTTCGGTAAACTCGACCTGGGGCAACGATGCGAAATGGTGGTTCTTCCTTTTCCATGTAGCGTATTTGCACAGATGAGGTGTGAGTCCGCAGTAAATTACCATCTGGTAAATAAAAGGTATCCTGCATATCACGGGCTGGATGGTCTTGAGGGGTGTTAAGAGCCTCAAAATTGTAGTAATCTGTTTCCATCTCTGATCCTTGGGCGACAGTGTAGCCCATACCGACAAAGATATCTAGTGCCTGATCAATTATAGCGTTGAGGGGATGTATGCGACCTTGGGGGCGATAAATACCCGGCATTGTCACATCTAAAGTTTCAGCCTCTAGTTGTGCTTGAATTTGAGCAGATTCTAAAGCAGCGCGTTGCTGGTCAAGACTGTTTTGTAAAGCTTCTTTAACTGTGTTGGCTATCGCTCCAATTTTTGGACGTTCCTCCGCACTCATCTCTCCCATTCTGCGTAACAGCGCCCCTAATTGCCCTTTTTTGCCCAAATAGTTAACTCTGAGTTCTTCCAGGCGTTCTAGGGTATCAGCAGATGCGACTGCTGCTTCTCCTTCCTGCCGCAATGCTAAAAGTTGATCCTCTAAATTACTAGTCATTAGTTATTAGTCATTAGTTATTAGTCAGTGGTCAATGGCAAAATATAAACAACCAAAAACTGACAAAGGATGATTAACCTTAGCAATGTGCCATTAATTAAGTCAACGGCATCAGTTCAAGACTCTCCTCTGTTTACCAGTTTATAAGCGATCAAGCCTAAGCTTACCTCGACCTAAAGGCACGAGGCTTTAGCCACAGATCTGAATCATCGGGAATAGAGAGAATTGCCCACGCCACTTGCCGCCTCTTTCACGAAGTCTGTAAGCCTTCCTGAAAGAGGCAGCAATATTAATAGCAGCGTTTATATCACCATCATGTTCAAATCCACAATGCCCACACTTCAAAACTTTCCCCTAGCGATAGGACCTACCCTTGATTGGGTGAATATGTCCGGATTGGGAACAAGTTTGACTGGTATATGCAGGTCGGACGAAAACAAATTTTACGTCGGCAATCAAGGTTTTGTATCCAACAAAGTTTCTACCCCTTTTTCTGATGAGAAATTTTTTTCTTGCCTTTGTGACCAAAAACACTGACAAGTGACACCCAGTTAATGACTAATAACTAATGACCACTAAATTTAATGACCAAAGACTAATGACCAATGACAGATGAAATTACTAATTAGCAACGATGACGGTATTTCCGCTTTGGGTATCCGCACCTTAGCCAACACTCTAGCCGAAGCAGGCCATGATGTTAGTGTAGTTTGTCCAGATCGAGAGCGATCAGCAACAGGACATGGATTAACCTTACATCAACCAATTCGAGCTGAAATGGTTGAATCCCTGTTTCATCCTGCTATCAATGCTTGGGCTTGTGACGGTACACCCTCCGACTGTGTAAAATTAGCTTTGTGGGCTTTACTCGATTCCCCTCCTGAGTTGGTGTTATCTGGAATTAACCAAGGTGCCAATTTAGGAACGGAAATCCTTTACTCAGGAACTGTTTCGGCAGCAATGGAAGGTATAATAGAAGGTATTCCTAGTATTGCCCTCAGTCTGACTAGTCATACTCACAAAGACTTTGAACCAGCAGCCAAATTTGCCAAACTTCTAGTTGACCAACTGACAGCAGAACCATTACCAGATTTAATGTTACTTAACGTCAACATTCCTCCTATTCCCTGGGAAGGAATTGCTGGTGCAACTCTTACCCGTCAAGGAGTACGTCGCTATGTAGATGTTTTTAACAAGCGAGTAGATCCCCGTGGCAAAACTTACTACTGGTTAACGGGAGAGGTTCTAGAAGATGTGCAACCACCAGCAGGTTTAAATCTGCCGTCACATATCCCGACTGATGTAGAAGTCATGCGTAATAACTTCATTAGTATTACTCCATTGCAATACAATCTTACTTATGCCAATGGACTGCATCAACTGTCCAGGTGGGAATTTAAATTCCCGTAAATTTTTTGGTATTAGGTTAAAGCTGTAGTGTCAATTAAATCTTTTACAACCAAATTCACCATATAGATTTAGGCGTTTTATTGGAATAAATGACTACATGATAAATTATGGTGGATTGAGAATTATACTCTATTTACTTCACCCGGTATCTACTATTACAGAATAATACAAACTAAGGCAACTCACAGCAAGATGACAAAAGTCAGAAACAAAGAACTTTTGACTTTTAACTTTCTTGTAACGGTTATGGGGTATGATTTTTTACTGAAATACATATTATAACCAAGATGCTAAGACAGCATCAACTAAAAAACATAAGAAGCCTTTTTTTGATTGATTACCCGCTCAGTCCAGCAACCAACACCCATGTCTAGGATAGAGAATCAATTTACAGTCCAATTTTGGGGCGTTAGGGGCAGCATCCCCTGTCCAGGTTCAAGTACAGTTCGCTATGGCGGTAATACCCCTTGCGTAGCCATGCAAGTCGGGGGTAAACGCTTAATCTTTGATTGTGGTACGGGAGTCCACGTTTTAGGTCAATCGTTATTGTCCCAAATGCCCGTGGAAGGTCATATCTTCTTCACTCACTCCCATTGGGATCACATGCAGGGGTTTCCTTTCTTTAGCCCAGCTTTTATCAAAGGTAATCAATTTAATATTTATGGAGCGATCGCTCCCGATGGCTCTACCATTGAACAACGTCTCAATGACCAGATGCTTCATCCCAACTTCCCTGTACCCTTGCAGATTATGCAAGCCAATTTGAATTTTCACAACATTAAAGCAGGGCAGCCCATCCAGATTGATGAAATTATGATAGAAACCAGGCATTTAAACCATCCCGGTGAAGCTGTGGGATATAGAGTTAACTGGTATGGTGGATCTGCTGTTTACATCACAGATACAGAACATTTACCCGACAGATTGGACGAAAATGTTCTCTGGTTGGCTCGCGATGCCGACATCTTGATTTACGATTCCACTTATACCGATGATGAATACCATTCCCCAAAATCACCAAAAATTGGCTGGGGACATTCTACTTGGCAAGAAGCTGTGAAAGTAGCACAAGCAGCCAACGTCAAAACTCTGGTAATTTACCATCATGATCCTGGACACAACGATGATTTCTTAGATAATGTAGGCAAACAAGTACTTGAGAAATTTCCTGGTGCAATCATGGCTAGAGAGGGATTAATACTCCAAGTTCCGGTTTTAGATCCTTTATCAGAATCAATAGACCTATCAGGAAAATTAACTTGGTGTCAAAAAAATGCTAGAAGGGAATTTTGACCGTCTA
>CAKZGI010000422.1 GCA_936914905.1 uncultured Trichormus sp.
GTAGACACAAATAAACATAACTATGTAACAAAATGTAAATTACTTGAAACCCTTGCGATTGCTTGATTCCGCTTTGCTGCATTCGGCATGTCATAGTTAGTTATAAATTTTTCCGCCCACCTACTTATTTATATTATAAATAAATTTTATACCTTGGGTAGAGTTATAGTTAACTAATTTTTGATATAGCAGTTCCCAATGATTAATGAATAACAAAATACCTGACTAATCTAAGAAGTCAAAGTATGATTTTTATAACTAAGTTTGTAACGAGTTGTGAACCAATTCAGCAGGTACGGCTATTGCGATTCCCATACCTATAAAACCGAACCAACTGAATTTGAAAGTTGGTGTTATTGTTTAACTAGGAAGTAAAAGATTAAGCTTCAGGCATCGAAAGATTTCAAAAAATACTAGTATCGTTTGCCATTTGTGAAGCTTGAATTTAAGCCTCCACAGTCCAAATACATCATTGTAGAGGAGATAGATATGGCACTAGTTCGTTGGGATCCAATCCGGGATATTGAACGCTTAGAACCATTTCGTGAACTTGAACGCTGGGACCCTTTCCGCGAAATTGATAGCCTCCAACGACGGATGAATAGGGTGTTTGAAAGAATGATACCGGGTGATGGGGGTGAAAGGACAGGATTCACCTTTATCCCTGCTGCTGAACTTGAAGAAACTGATGATGCCTTTAAATTAAAACTAGAACTACCTGGTTTGGAAGCGAAAGATGTGAATGTGGAAGTAACTCCTGAAGCTGTTTCTATTACTGGTGAAAGGAAATCTGAAACTACCACAGAAAGAGAAGGTTACACTCGTTCCGAATTCCGTTATGGTAAATTCCAACGGGTAATACCATTGCCTTCTACTGTGCAGCATGAACAAGCACAGGCTGAATATAAAGATGGGATTTTGCGGTTGAACTTGCCGAAAGCAGAACCTGAAAAACAAAAAGCTTTCAAAGTTAATCTTGGTTAATTTATCAGCAAGTTCTGATATGTAAAAACATAGATTCTCGTTTTTTCTCATTCCCATACTCTGTATGGGAATGAGATATAGCTGAATGCTTACTCAAAAAGTAAAGTTCTACTGAAGGCCAGGGGGAAGATATGGCAAAAGTAGTAGGAATTGATTTAGGAACTACAAACTCTTGTGTTGCTGTGATGGAAGGAGGGCAACCTTTAGTAATTGCTAATTCTGAGGGGCAACGTATTACTCCTTCGGTCGTAGCTTACACAAAAACTGCTGAACGCTTGGTTGGTCAAATTGCTAGACGACAAGCGGTAATGAACCCAGAAAATACTTTTTATTCTGTGAAACGTTTCATTGGGCGCAAATATGAAGAAATTACCCATGAAGCCACGGAAGTTTCTTATAGAACTGTGCGGGATAGTAATGCCAATGTAAAGCTAAATTGTCCCGCTGCAGGTCAACAATTTGCACCAGAAGAAATTTCTGCCCAAGTGCTAAGAAAGTTAGTTGATGATGCTAGTAAATATTTAGGAGAAAAAGTTACTCAAGCGGTGATTACAGTTCCTGCTTATTTTAACGATTCTCAACGGCAAGCTACTAAAGATGCAGGTAAAATTGCTGCGTTAGATGTTCTCCGCATTATCAATGAACCAACAGCAGCAGCTTTGGCTTATGGTTTGGATAAAAAGGAAAATGAAACTATCTTAGTATTTGACCTTGGTGGCGGTACTTTTGATGTTTCTATTTTGGAGGTTGGGGATGGTGTGTTTGAAGTTAAATCTACTAGTGGGGATACTCATTTAGGTGGTGATGACTTCGATAAAAAGATTGTTGATTGGTTAGCAAATGAGTTTCAGAGTAACGAAGGCATTGATTTACGTAAGGATAAACAAGCTTTGCAAAGATTGACTGAAGCTGCGGAAAAGGCAAAGATTGAGCTTTCTAGTGCGACTCAAACTAATATCAATTTGCCCTTTATTACTGCTACTCAGGTGGGTCCAAAACACTTGGATATGATGCTGACACGGGGTAAATTTGAGGAGATGACAGCCGACCTTCTCGACCGTTGTCGTAAACCAGTCCAACAAGCATTGCAAGATGCAAAACTCAGTAATGCTCAACTTGATGAAATTGTTTTAGTTGGTGGTTCGACTCGCATTCCGGCTGTGCAAGAATTGGTGCGACGGATGACGGGTAAAGAACCTTGTCAAGGTGTAAATCCTGATGAAGTTGTAGCGGTGGGTGCCGCTATTCAAGCGGGTGTTTTATCCGGTGAAGTCAAAGATATTTTACTGCTCGATGTTACGCCGTTATCTTTGGGTGTGGAAACTATTGGCGGTGTGATGACTAAGATTATTGGCCGCAATACAACTATCCCGGTGAAGAAATCAGAAATCTTTTCTACGGCTGCTGATGGTCAAAGTAATGTGGAAGTTCACGTTTTGCAAGGTGAGAGGGAATTAGCTAAAGATAATAAGAGTTTAGGTACTTTCCGTTTGGATGGTATTCCTCCAGCACCAAGAGGTGTACCGCAAATTGACGTTACTTTTGACATTGATGCTAACGGTATTCTTTCTGTTACTGCTAAGGATAAAGCCACGAGCAAACAGCAGTCCATTTCTATTACAGGTGCTTCTACTCTCGATAAGCGGGATGTAGAAAAGATGGTGCGGGATGCAGAATCTCATGCCGAGGAAGATAGAAGACGACGTGAACAAATTGATACTAAGAATTTGGCTGATTCTTTAGTTTATCAGGCTGAGAAACAACTCAGAGACTTGGGTGATAAGGTGAGTGCTGTTGATAGAGGCCGAGTTGAAGATTTGGTCAAGGATTTGGGGGAAGCTATCAATCAAGATCATTTTGATCGGATTAAGTCTCTGAGCAGTCAATTACAGCAACTGTTGATGCAGGTTGGTAGTACGGTTTATGCACAAGCAGGAAGTTCTGATGGAAGTAGTCGGAGTGAAGATGTGATTGATGCTGACTTTGTGGAAAATAAATAACAAAAAGCATTAATCCTAAATTAGGAAGGATGAAGAGTTTCATCCTTCTATTTCATCCGTGAGGAGGATGCTTTAAAAACCAAAGTTATCCAGATTATCCCTAGATAGGGATGGAAAAGTAAAAAGACTTGATTAAATATGAATGGTAATTGTCAGGAGAGCATAAACAGCGCAACAATCACAATGATTAGGAGATTGCTTAACTGTTTATTGTTGACAAATAAAATTTACGTCCTATGCTTGGTTTTATTTTAAGGATTTGAATACAACTTACACTAAAACAAACACTGATGTAGTTTCATTTGCTTGAATAGCTATATTAAGAGTATAGAAATGGGCAATTCTTAATTATGGCTACCAAAACCATTGATGTTAGAGAATATACTGTCAGAGCGCATAAAAGGCTGATTCACACTCGTGTTTTTAATTTTGTTTGTAAAGAATGTAATCAGGCTACAAAACGGGAAACTTTCGGACCTAGACCTTTATATTGTGAAAGTTGCCGTCCTCTTCAAGCACGTAAAAGCTCATTGTCGGAATCTAGAAAAATCAAACCTCGGTCGATGACTTACAAGAGTGATGTTGATTTAGATTGATTGAAGTAATATGAATCATAAAGAACAATTGCAACCTCCTTCAGAGGTATTTATTACACCGTTGTTGGAATTACGGGACTATTATGCTGGTCTAACACAAGAGTACCAACGGCTATTTATAGAAGCGCGATCACAACTGGATCATGTGGAGGCTTTGTTGTCTCCTTGGTCTTATGATGAACATGAATCACTTTCTCAACTGGAAGCTGCTGATGAAAACGATTCACGTTTGTTTTTGTCATCTGATGACAGGTCGGATTTAGAGTTGTTGGAGTCTCTAGAATCAGAACTTGCTAATTTGGATAACTGCGAAATAGACAGTTCAAGTTCTGCTACTGTTGCTACAGAGTCAGAAAGTTCTGATCTGATCAATACCTTTTCAGAGAGTCATGAGCCTTTTACGAAGGGGGCAGAAATTCCTATGTTGCCCCAATATCAATCTCTGACTCGCATGGAAGCTCTAAAAATGCTGCTGCATGAATATGCTGGTACGGTATGCCATATAGATTTTATTGTGCGATCACTTTACGGAGATTTGGAGTCAACTATTTTCAAAATTGTCAAAGGTAGGGTTCAATCTTCTCTTACCCAAGGTAGAGAAAGGGGTTATTGGTCTGCTATTCCTAATGAACCTGGTTGTTATACTGTGGTTTTAAGTCTGTTAGCCCCAAATCATCATAATGGTGCTTCTTCAGATACTAAAAGTAGAAAGAAAAGGCATTTTATTTCACCGCAAGCTAAGGTTGTTCCGATGCTGGAAGAATTTGAAGGTCAATTTCTGATTGACGCTATCACCTCTTTTTTAGAACAACATCGAGGACGAGTTTTTAGTGTCAATGAAGTGGTCAATGGCATTTATGGAGAACTTGATTATCAGGAAACTAGAGAGGTAAAAAACAAAGTGCTCAATGAATTATCTAGAGGTCATCGCACAGGTAGATTCTCTAGAGTTCCTAACCAAATCGGTTTCTATACCTGGGATACAAGGATGATACAAAAAAGGATGTAGGGATTAGGGTCTAGGGTCAGTTATCAGTTATAGCTGTTCACTGTTCCCTGTTCCCTATCACCTGTGTTTCTTAGTAGATGTTCATAAAAGGGTTACGAATGCTATAGTTGTAGCTACAAAGGAGTTTCATTTTTGATTAAGGTTTGTTAATTAACATGAATATTATCACACAGCCAATTTCGGAAATAATCGGACAGCAAATCATCAACCAAGACGATAAGAGTATTTTGGAAATAGACAGAGAAAAAATTATTAATCTGTTTAAAGAATATGGAGTTCTGTTGTTTAGAGGATTTAATGCTGATACTGAAATATTTAGAGATTTTAGCAATTTATTCAGCACTGATTTTCTAGATTATGCTGGTGGTGCTTTCAATAGAAGGGTGATTGATAATGATCAGACTATTTTAAGTGTTAACGATTTCCAGACAGAGATTAAGTTACATGGAGAAATGTACTATCAGAAGAATATTCCCCTGATGTTGTGGTTTTTCTGTGCTAACCCCGCTTCACAACATGGTGAAACAACGGTGTGTGATGGTAGGCATTTTTTTGCAGAACTCAGTAATTCAACTAAAGAATTATTCAGTCGAAAAAAGCTCAAGTTTACTGTGAGAATGAATAAAGAGCAATGGCTTATAAAATATAAAATCGATGATGTTAATCAGCTAAGAGAGATGTGTAAAAATCACGATACACATCTAACCATATATGAAGATGAATCAGTTTTATTGGAATATATTTGTCCAGTAGTTGTTCCTAGCAAATGTGGAAATTATAAGGTTTTTATTAATAGCCTTTTACCATCAATACAATTAAGTCCTGATGTTCTGAGATTTGATGATGATTCACAAATTCCCGATGAACTTATGGGAGAATTGAATGGAATCGCGGATAAAATTACTACCGATATTTGCTGGAATCAAGGGGATCTTCTAATGATTGATAATACAAGAATTATGCATGGTAGGAAGGCTTTTACGGATGAAACAAGAGAGATTTATATTCGTTTGTGTTCTCCAGCTTTTCAATTTTAAAATAACACTCCCCCAAGGAGAGGAGTGGTAATACGTGTATTACTTCATATCGTAACCAAACAAATTGGGGTCTACTTCTCCTAGTTTTAAATCTGCTAAACCATATTCTGCCCAGCGTCTTTCTACCATTGCAGCAATATCAGGATCTGACTCTAATAGTTCACCCCATTCATGTTCGGTTTCTGGGGGAATTTTCGTTGTTGCATCTATGCCCATTCTGCCCCCTAAACCGAGTTTTTCACTAGCAAAATCTAAGGTGTCAAAGGGTGTATTTGGTAATATGAATACATCCCGTGAAGGGTCTACTTTAGAACTAATTGCCCAGACAACTTGACGTGGATCACGAATGTTGATATCCTTATCAACAACAATCACAAATTTAGTGTATGTGAATTGGGGTAATGCACTCCAAAAAGCTAAGGCTGCTCTTCTTGCTTGTCCAGGGTAAGCTTTATCTATAGAAATAATCGCGGCTTTGTAACTTAATGCTTCCATGGGTAGGAAGAAATCGACTATTTCTGATACTTGTTGCCGTAATATAGGGGTATAGATGCGGTTGAGTGCGATCGCCATCATGGCTTCTTCTTTGGGTGGACGACCGCTAAATGTGGTCAGATAAATTGGATCTTTGCGGTGAGTCATACACTGGAAGCGTACCAATGGCGAATCTTCCACGCCACCATAATATCCCATGTGATCGCCAAAGGGTCCATCGGGTAAAACTTCCCCTGGTGTAATTGTTCCTTCTAAGACAAATTCTGAATCTGCGGGAACTTCTAAATCTACTGTTTTACACTTGGCTAATTTTACCCCTGAACCACTATAAAGCCCTGCAAATAACCATTCTGATAAGTCTACAGGAATGGGTGTGGCTGCTGCCATAATAATTAAAGGATCAACACCAAGTGCGATCGCAATTTCTAATTTTTTACCACGTTCGGCTGCTTTGCGTAAATGTCTCGCACCACCCCGCACTGATAACCAGTGTACTGTCATGGTGTTGTTAGATTGCAATTGTAGCCGATACACACCAATATTGGGCGTTCCTGTCTCACAATCCTTGGTAATTACCAATCCTAGCGTAATAATCTTTCCGGCATCTCCCGGATAAGGACGTATCAACGGCAACTGATTTAAATCTAAATTATCCCCTTCCACTACCACCTGTTGACAAGCAGGAAAAAAATCCCTTCCTGGTTTCGCTTTCACCACATCAAACAGCACTTTTCCAAAGTCTATCGCTTGGGAAATCTTTTTAGGTGGCTTGGGTTGCTGAAGCATACTCAGTTTCTTTCCCAGAGTTTCCAATTCCTCTGGTTTTTCCATGTTCATCGCCCAGCATATCCTTTCCACTGTGCCCATTAAATTGACTGCAACGGGGAAAGATGCACCTTTGACATTTTCAAAGATTAATCCTGGACCACCTTTTTGTAGCATTCGGTTGGAAATTTCGGCAATTTCCATATTTGGGTCAACTAGAGCCGAAATTCGCTTTAATTGTCCTCTTTCTTCTATATTTTTGATAAATCCCCGTAAATCTCGCGCCATATTTCCCTACAAGTTAAGAAGTGTAAAGCTATTTTCATCTTAGTGGTCATTAGGAATGATTTAAATCATTAGTACAAATTTACTATAAATAGGAAAAATTAGGACTTACGCACGAGTCACAGAATAAGTAACCGCAGAGGAAACAGAGAAGTAGGAGTTTGGGAGAGTTTTTGCGTAAGTCCTAGTACCGCTGTGAATTCAAAATGCTTCTTTCAGAAGAGCTACGCTAAGGACCGTGGATTAAATAACCTGTAACTCTGGTTTAGGGGTGTAATTCCATTGGGGCAAGA
>CAKZGI010000423.1 GCA_936914905.1 uncultured Trichormus sp.
TGATATTCCTTATTTGTTATATTGAGGTGAACGAACAATCCGTTTAAAACCTCAAACAGGAATACAATCAAACCTTTTTTATCGAAGAAATGTTCGATGAAGGCTTGAACAATATCGAGGGTGTGGTGAATTATGAGGCGTCTAGAAAATTAGGCTCTAGCCCTTGTTGTATCGATGTGCTCGACGACGCATGGAGTTTCTTGTTTTGTCGTTGCTTCAAAACAATCTTTCACTTTGTTGCTTATTCTTCCAGTTTCTTCTAAATGATTAGAGTCTAGAATTACTTCACCCATAGCATCACAATAACCTTCATCATGGTTATAAAATTACCTTACCCACATCTTCACGCGAGCGTGCATTAATTAGATTTTAAGAGAAGTACGAGATTTGAAACAGGTTTCTTTCACGCGTCCCTTTGCCATTTTGCTATGGTGAAAACGGGCACACCAGACTACCCGTGTGTATTAAAATCCGTGATCTTCATACAAGTATAACACCTACTTTTCATTGGGGTTTAATTTCTACCCGCGCTTTGGTTATCTACTCAAATCTCCTTTTAGTGGGGAAGGATGGATTGGCAGCGGTCACATCATCCGCAGGTACATAAAAAGCTTCAAGGAATTTCCTAATGAGATGAAGATGTCACATTCAAGGAGGTTAGTATCTCAATTTTTCAATAAGCCTATCTTATCTTACTTCGTTCTACAAAATCTTAATGAGTGTTTTGAGATAGCCACTCAAAGAGAAATACTTTTTGGATTGTAGCAGTGTGTACTCGGTAGTGCGTAGTGGGAATCTTAGCGACCAATAAATCATTTTCAATTCATCCGGTTCCGAAAAAGACCCAATGGATGAATCATAGCTCGAAGCTTTCGGCATCGAGAAAAAAAAAACCTTTCTTCATTTGGTCCACACCCGAGGTTAAACGTCCCTAAACCCTAAACCGTAACTGGTGCTCAAAATATACTACTGTGAGTATATAAAAGCATTAGGGATAACCAAAACGTTGAAGCAATTACACGCGGAGTTACAAAAGACTATAGAGCTCCAACATCTCCCTCGTCCCATGGTAAGCTGGAGAAATCCCTGAAACCTACGATCACATTTAGTGAGTTCGAGGATCAAAAGCCTTGTATGAAACTTTCCGTCTTACACTTCACGTTGTAAAACACATTTCTCGAGGCATCACATATAAGACCCTCGAAGAAATTGGGTTACCCCCTCATAAGTGTGAGAACCTTAGACTTAGTTGAGTGGTGGATACAATACTATAGTATGCCATGGTCAAGACAAGTAAGTTGATGGGTCTCACCCAACAACTTAGGTGGGATCTCTTGACCCCACGCACTCATGATTAGGATCCTTCCAAACTCATACGGGTTTCTTGGCTAGAATCTACATATTAGAATGGACCCCCCCACTCCTTTTTGGTAGTTACCTAAGTCTTTAGCAAGAAGATAGCCCACTTTGGTAGTTACCTAATTAAGTCACTAGCAAGAAGATATCCCACCTAACGCTACCGTTACATTACCGTTTGATAGATGACAAAGCCGTCTCTCTCTATATAAGAGAAGAGATATCTCATTTTTATATACAAAGAAGGTGTATCCTCCATTGAAGAGCTCTCCGAAGAGCGAAACATGTTTGGATTCCACACCATTTGGTAATACATTTTTCCCTTGTCTCTAACTTATGGTTATGTGTCAAGAGTTGTTTTGTGATTAAGTACAAACACCGGACGCCGCTACTTCGCATTTGGGAGAATCATCTCTCCGACACCTGCGCAACCGTGGCACGTTCGTTCAGATGTGGGAACGAGATTCTTCGTGAAGCAACAAAAACCGACTAATCGGTTGTGGGACATCTCCTACATTGCATTCCTCGGAGCCTCACCAAAAATCTCCTCTCTCTTTCTCACTCTCTTCTATCTCTCTTCTTAACCCCACTACCGCACGTCCAAATCAAAATCCCAAACCCTAAATCTTTGTATCATGACGCAAGAAGGTGAAGAACAAGAAAGACCGCGAGAGGGTGTGGAGCCTATCCACACCGACGGAGCCATCACAAGTTGCGCCGACACTACTCTAAGAGCTCTCCCCCTTTCTATCGCCTTTGCTAGTGAGGGTCCATCCAACCACATGAAAGTGTGCAAAACTAGAGATACCGGAAAGAAGAGATTGAGAACCAACAAAACACCACCTACCGAAAGATCCCACCGCCCACGAACCTTTGTGGACCTCGAAGAAGATCCATATGGGATTCGAGAATGCGGCCGTTTCCCAACTCTCAATATCACAATGCTGCCACAATTCGAAGAATCCTTCGAGAAGTCACTCAAAGAATATAAGAAGTTAGCGGGATTGTGGGAGAAAAGCAAGATCTTCCTCAAAGATCTTATGGAGAAAAAGGAGCTAGGGATCTTTTCACATAGTTTGAGGATTAGGCCACCAAACTCAAGATCTCCAACGATGACAACATCAACTTTGCGCTTCAAGAAAAAATGTGTAAGCTTTGCGACTCTTACAAGAGCGGTCTACTCGATCCCTGCATAGAAGCCCAAACTACACTTGTTGAATCACAAGGATATTTTGTAGTGAATACCCTAAAGCCTTTCAATCTCATGTTTCTAAAGTGTTCGTTGAGTTGGGACATCAAGATCTATTAGACACCTGCACCATGATCTATAATGGAGAAAACTGCACCACTAGTGACCTATGGAATCACACTTGTGAGTGGAGCAACACCTTGATACGATGTTTCAAGGATGCCATAGACGACTACAAGCTGCAACAATTCCTCAAAGTACAAAACGACCACAATGCCCATATCCAACGTGAAAGAGCACGTGATCAGGTTATGGAAGATGTGGATAACCTACCACGTGAGGAAACCATCGGCAACCTTGTGGAGAAAGCCGTGGCAAGCAAAGTCCAACCATTGCTCTCGAAGTTCGAGAAACTACTCGACAAAGTAGGAAAATCCCCGAACACCGATACAGCATTGAGCAAGAAAATGGGTAAAAAAGGACAAAAGAGCACAAAAGGTGGCAACAGTAACACACAAAAAAGTGGCAATGAGCCCACTAAGGTGAAACCTCACATCGAAACACCAAGTGTTACACACAATCGAAAAGGGAAAAACAAGATGGGAAACAAAAGCAACTCAAAAAACGGGATGGATCGGAAACAAGAGGACGGCGGGACAAAGAAACCCACCCCCTCGAATGCCCTTGCTTCATCTTCGAGACCACACCGAAACTTCCGGAAATTTGGTTCGGGGACAACTTCAAAAGATCTTGCACCCCCAACCCAACCGGGAGGGTGCATTCAACCTGATGAGAAACCTCTTCTACCCCTTATTCTACAAAGGCCTACTCTCTCATTATATTCTGTAGAAAGAGTGTTGGAATGTGGGATAACTAGCACGGCTATCCACAACCTCTCTTCACACACTCTTACATACAATGAGAGAACGCTCTTTATCCCACCTACCAAACAACCTCAAACTCAACAAATCCTCGACGACTTTCAAAGCTTACCCTATGATGGTTCTTTCGACGAGAGAAACGACGGATTCCCCGGTTTCGGATACCCAACCCAAACTGGAAACCCCCAACAGTCTACTCCCCCCTAGAAAGGATTATCCGGGATAGTGAAGAAACTCTTATACAAACCATACGAGTCACCTTGAAAGACAACCACAACAAGTTTCCACTCTCTGTGCAAATCGTGCTCGACAAGCTAAGAAACAACCCAAACCTTGTCATCATGCTTGCCAACAAGAATTTGGGCCTTGTACTTCTAGATTGCGATTGGTACCTAAGAGAAGGATACATGCAACTCGCCGATGTGAACGTTTACAAGCACGTCGATATGGTGCCATTTGAGGAACTTCAAAGTGGACTAGAATATGTGTGTCACAAGTACATGAACTTTATTCCCAAGGAGGAGATAATGTTTATTCTTCATAAGCCCACGAACAACTATAGAGTATACAACGGCTTTATCTTTGAACACACCTCCATTTGGCTCCACCATAAGCTGCACCCTATTTTGCAATGTCAAAAACAACATTTGTGAGATTCCCTCTCGCTAATACGGGACATCGAGACCATGAGACTACCCCCCGACATATGGCTCTTCACCCTAGCATACCTACACCAGAAGGTCTAGGAGCCCTGAGGAACATGATACATGAACAGTTCCCCTCAAGTGAGGTAAACTTTATCATGAACCTCGCTCCCCTTACTCTCCAACAACACTTCCTTGAATTTGATGGCAAGTTTTGGCAACAAATAAAAGAAACAGCAATGGGGAGTAACTTTACTGTAGTCTACACATGTCCCTTTCTTTGTTTTTTGGAAAATAAGCAAGAAGAAAGGTAAGACCTCTAGTATTTCATGCGTTACATTGATGATGCTTTGGGCCTTTGGCATGGTAATAGTACAGACCTCATGGATTTTCTTGATTCTTATTCCCAAGGACTAAACAAGCACATCAAGATAACGAGATGCGTATCCCAAACAGATGTCGTCTTCCTTGATGTTCACATCTTCAAAGGCGTGGATTTCCGAAAAACACACAAGCTTTCAACAAGATGCCACAGAAAGGAGCTCAATAGGTACCATTACCTACCCTGTTGCTCCTGGCATCCCAAACATCAGAAAGTAGCTTTTATTACTGGAGAACTCAAACGTTATGTAGTCACTTTAGGAGAAGACGACTTCTCTTTTTCCAACGACTACGGGCTAGGCGATACCCTAAGACTTCATTATGGTTTTGCTTTAGAAAAGTAAAGTACTCAATGATGGCCTCTCTTTTGCTCCAAAATATAAATGCTGACAACGAAGCAAACCCTCTTGTGCTGAATATATACTACTCTGAGTATACAAAAGCATTAGGGATAACCAAAAGGTTGAAGCAATTACATGCGCAGTTACCAAAGACTACGGAGCTCCAACATCTCCCTCGTCCCATTGGTATGGAGAAATCCCTGAAACCTACGATCACGTTTAGTGAGTTCAAGGATCAAAAGCCTTGTATGAAACTTTCCATCTCACACTTCATGTTGTAAAACACATTTCTCGAGGCATCACATATAAGACCTCAAAGAAATTGAGTTATCACCTCATAAGTGTGCAAATCTTAGACTTAGTTGAGTGGTGGATACAATAGAATAGTATGCCATGGTTAAGACAAGTTGATGGGTCTCACCCAACAACTTAGGTGGGATCTCTTGACCCCACCCACTCATGATTAGGATCCTTCCAAACTCATGAGGATTTCTTGGATAAACTCTAGATATCATAATGGACCGGATGGAGCTCTTCTATGTTTCTTGTTTTTTCTTGGTTGATTTCGACAATTATGGAGCACCGGATAGAGCTCTTCTACTCGATTTCGAATTCGAATCACATACAAGAACGTGAAACTCCAGATACTCTTCTTTAATCTTCCTCTTTTTCCTAAATTTTTCTCTCAGATCTCGAGTAATTCAGAAGTATTAAACGATTCTTATGTTGAACCATGCAGACGCCTGCGCAGGCGTCCATGGACCTAGGCTAGCCACCATTCACGAGGGGATCCAGGCGCCTGTGCAGGTGCCCAGGGACGACAGAAAGGACATGACGTCTACTTCCGTCACTTTTGACGACATCGTCCGTCACATATAACACCAACGCCGGTCACTTTAGACGTCTACGTCTGGCGAAAGAAAGTGTCGCCGATGTCCGACAGGCGTCATCATGGACATCCGACGGACGTCGTCACCCATGCACATGCCCATGCCAAACTCAGATTACAGCATGTGTCCCATGGCCATGTTATTACGAGCGTCATCGTGTTCGTGCCCGTCCACAATCTTCATCGTGTTCACACCCACCCACGACCCTCATCATGTTTGCATGTTAGAGGTGCCTCACGTGAGATGGCCCATACAGGAGACGGACAAACCTGGCACAGTCAATCGCGTTATGTGTGTTCACGCGGTCGGCTAAAAATAGCTAAAAGAAAAAAAGCACTTGAGAGAAAAGTACTGAAAATAGCACAAAGAAAAAAAAAGCAAAAACAAAAAAAGAGCTAATTTTCGTCAGAAAATAGCTATTTTTAGTCAAAAAAGCTAAAAAAGCAAAATAATTGCTAAAAACTTGGAACAAAAACGATCTTTTTTAGAAAAACAAATACACAAAAACATGCATGCCCCATCAACATTATTTAATCATCAATACCTTCCAGGAAAGGCTCCATTTTGTTGAAGAGATGCTAAAATTTTGACCAATATCTCCTCCAACACATCAGCCTTCAAGAAACAAAAGTAATTAGCTTTACTCTAAATCATATATAGGTGCTTACATGAACTTAAATAAACATTATATCATACCTTTCCTGGTTGATGGTACAAAGGCTTGAGGTCTGAAAATAGTGAAGGAACCCCCTACACATAAATACAATATAGGAATCAAAAATGGCAGTAATAAATATATAACCTAGCAGCATTATAAACAATAACATATCTACCTTCCTCAAAAGCGGCCTCACGTAGTCATCTGCAGCTTGCCGAAAAGAGCCAATGTCCAAGAAATCAAGAGGAATACGCTGGATACAAGAGAAATGAGTCCCAGAACAAGAAAGCAACCTGTCATTACGGTTGTACTTTAGAACTAAAAAACTAGTAGTAACAAAATGCAGAGGGCGTTGAGAGCCCTGCTAATGACCAAGAAGACCCTATATGCAAAGACCACAGACAACATGAAGAAATATAGCCTAGCACAAACAAGCCATTTATAAAGTAAACTTCACTATAGCACTAAGCTCAGCTACGCTGATTGACCTTTCCTCAAAAATGCAAGGATACAAAGAAAGAAAGATATATTAATGTATTCTTAGGCCAATATAGAGCTTCATGAGATAGAAGAGTGTACCTATGTACAGAACACTCTTCTCAATTCAATGGATGTGAGACAATAATTTCTAGAAAATCTGTCTTGTACACAATGCAGTGATAGAGCTATAGAAAAAGGTCTCAATGTTTATTATAACTTCATGTAGCTAGTATATCCAGCACACATCATTTATGCATTACTACTGGATCGATATGAGCTATATTATTATATTCAATTTTTGTACTAGATAGGTAAAAGTTAGATAAACATGCATTAAAACATTCAGACAAACAGTGGGATTCAAAATAGTAGACTTGGATTTACCTTTACAGCAACAGAGCTTGGATATTTTACTTGAAGGCTCGAATACAACTTCTCAATTTTTGCTTGTTCGCTGCTCTCATTAGAATTTCCAGAGAGCCCTAGTACCTTCCGGAGACCATCATGATATCTGAACAATTGTCATAGACATGTAAGTACAGTTATTAGTGTCAATTCCA
>CAKZGI010000424.1 GCA_936914905.1 uncultured Trichormus sp.
GAGATTCTGTGATACTTACTGAGAAGGATTAAATTTACGAATATGTCTCTGAAAGAAGTGGATCCTGTTACTATAAGTATGGGTCCTCACCACCCATCGATGCATGGTGTTCTTCGGCTTATTGTCACTTTGGATGGAGAAAATGTTGTTGATTGTGAACCAATACTGGGATATTTACATAGAGGGATGGAAAAGATTGCTGAAAATCGAACGATTGTACAATACCTTCCTTATGTCACAAGGTGGGATTACCTAGCAACCATGTTTACCGAAGCGGTGACTGTAAATGCGCCGGAAAAACTGGCAAACATCCGAGTACCTGAAAGGGCTAGTTATATACGTGTGATAATGCTTGAACTAAGCCGAATAGCTTCTCACTTGCTGTGGCTTGGACCCTTTCTTGCGGATGTCGGTGCGCAGACTCCCTTTTTCTATATATTACGAGAAAGAGAGATGATTTATGACTTATTTGAAGCTGCTACAGGTATGCGAATGATGCATAACTACTTCCGGATTGGGGGAGTTGCCGCGGATCTACCATATGGATGGGTAGATAAATGTCTCGACTTCTGTAAGTATTGTCTTCCAAAAATTGGTGAATATGAGCGATTAATAACCAGGAATCCTATTTTTCTAAGACGAGTAGAGGGTATAGGTTTCGTGAGTAGGGAAGAGGCTATCAACTGGGGCTTATCGGGACCTTTGTTACGAGCCTCGGGAGTTAAATGGGATCTCCGAAAGGTTGATAATTATGAATGTTATGATAATTTGGATTGGGAAATCCAATGGAAAACAGAAGGGGATTCATTGGCACGTTACTTAGTACGAATCAACGAAATGAGAGAGTCAATTAAGATTATTCGACAAGCCTTGAAACTACTTCCAGGAGGTCCGTACGAAAATTTAGAGAACCGACGATTTCGTCAACAACTGGGAGAGGCAAAATGGAACGAATTCAATTACCAATTTGTTGGTAAAAAATCTTCCCCCACACTTAAGTTGCCTAAACAAGAACATTATATCAGGGTGGAGGCCCCAAAAGGCGAATTAGGTGTATTCTCAATCGGAGATGATAGTGTTTTTCCCTGGAGATGGAAGATTCGCTCGCCTGGTTTTACAAATCTACAGATTCTATCCCAATTGATAAAAGGAATGAAATTAGCAGATATTATGACAATATCAGGTAGTATAGATATTATTATGGGAGAGGTCGATCGTCGAAACGGTAATTAGTCTTGAAACATACTTGGAGCAATTAGCTCACTTCTTAGATATCGCTAGAGATCCCCTGGATTCAATTCGCATTCTAGTCTTTATCCTTTTGTTGGTCTTGGGAGTTACAGTAGGAGTCTTAGTTATTGTATGGCTCGAACGAAAAGTGTCTGCAGGAGTACAGCAGCGTATTGGACCGGAATACGCGGGCCCCTTGGGGATTATTCAATCTTTGACAGATGGTATTAAGCTTCTTCTAAAGGAAGATATTGTTCCAGCTGGAAGTGATTTCTGGTTATTCAAAACCGGACCAGCTATCGTAGTTATACCAGTCTTTATAAGTCGTTTGGTTATACCGTTTGGTCCGCATACAATTCTATCTGATCCGAATATAGGTGTTTCTTTTTGGATTGCTATCTCAAGCATCGTTCCTCTCGGTCTTTTAATGGCTGGATATGGTTCAAATAACAAATATTCTTTTTTGGGTGGTCTGAGAGCAGCTGCTCAATCCATCAGTTATGAAATACCTCTAGCTTTATGCGTTTTGTCGATATCCCTACGTGCGATTCGCCGAATGAGACGAGCATGAAACTGCTTCTTAGAAAAAGAAATTCTCGTTTCTTCATTAACTAAATAGTCATTTGGGTGAGATTAAACAGCATATCGCAGTTACTGGATCGAGCCCCATTCACCGTGTGCAGGTGTAAAGCATATCCGAGCGGCAGGCACCGCTTAAATCCAGATTTAGGCTAATCCACGAAGATCTGCAGCGGAAATGAAGAATAGTTAAAGATTATTGTTTCTTAGGATTAAGCGAGAGTAGATAGTAAGGAACACTAATATACATAAGAGGTTCGTTAGGCAAAAAAAAAAAAAAAGAAAAAATTTGTTGTTTGGTAAATCCCTGTACTAATCCAAACATATATATATATATTTCTTTTTTTTTTTTTTTAGAGGTTTAGAAGGCTCAGCTTTGGTGGGGGTGACTGAGTGGTACACCTAGAGAGAATCTCAATCTCGAGTATATTTCTATCTACACGAATAATGACTATTTAGAACGAAATAACCTTTGTAACAGTCTACTAAATTTAGCAAAAAAATGTCTATTTATATACATACTTTAATATAGGCTCAAAACTTTCTCCATCTGTGAATTTACAGATAGACAACCTAACAAGATTACTGATCTTTTTTTTTTGTAACTTCATTTACAAGTATGGACTTCTGGATAGGTATTTATGACGAGCCAAACATTTTCAAGTTTAGTGCAACAATAAAAACATATTCTTAAATAAAAACATATTCTTAAAAAGCTGGGAAAGTAGAGATAGATTCAGAAGCAATCACTTTTCTAGCAAACGGAATCTCATTGATAAGAACATTTTTATAAAGTTCCGTATAGCGCGGCACAAAAAAAGAATCGAACGAGTCGATGGGGAGCCGTATGAAAACCAAATTCATGTACGGTTTTGTATTAGAGGCGGCAACCAGAGCAGTGCTGTCGACTATTCTTATCTGGTAGTTTAAGTACAGTCGATATCGTTAAAACGCAATCCAAATATGGTTTTTTGGGATGGAATCTATGGCGCCAACCTATAGGTTTTATAGCGTTCTTTATTGCATCACTAGCAGAGTGTGAAAGGCTCCCATTCGATCTACCAGAGGCGGAGGAGGAACTGGTGGCAGGTTACCAAACCGAATATTCGGGAATAAAATTTGGTTTATTTTATGTCGGTTCATACCTAAATCTATTGGTTTCTTCATTATTTGTAACAGTTCTTTATCTAGGTGGATGGGATTCGTCAATTCCGTTCCTCGGAAAACTCGCGCAAGATTCTTTATCTTGGGATTTTAGTAGTTATTTCAGTGTTTCGTTTAAGATCGTTATAGATATTGTTACTACACTGTCAAAATGTTTTTTATTTTTATTAATATCTATTTTGACGAGATGGACATTACCAAGAGTAAGAATAGATCAATCATTAGATCTCGGATGGAAATTTCTGTTGCCCATCTCTCTGGGGAATCTGTTGCCGACAGCTCCATTCCAACTTCTATCAATTAAATAAAATAAATTCTGCTTTTCTTTGTTTCAAATTAACTTTAAGTAAAGTCTATCTAAATCTTATACAAATTGATAAGTAAATATTTATATATGAATACTTTATTTGTATTTTTTTATTTATTTATATGCTTGGTTTTTCATTTCTATTCTTAGGTTTAGTAAGTAAATAATATTAATAAGGTTAGGTTTATCTATCACACGTTTTCAACATTAATGACGTTTCGGAATCATGGACAACAAGCACTAGAAGCCGCAAGATACATCGGTCAGGGATTTGCAGTCACTTTAGACCACTCGAGCCGTTCGCCTATAACTGTCCAATATCCGTATGAAAAAACTGTACCATCCGAACGATTTCGCGGTCGCATTCACTTTGAATTTGATAAATGTATCGCTTGCGAAGTCCGTGTCCGAGTATGCCCTATTAATCTGCCTGTCGTTGATTGGATGTTGGTTAAGAATATGAAAAAGAAGCAATTAAAAAGTTATAGCATTGATTTTGGAATTTGTATCTTCTGTGGGAATCGTGTCGAATATTGTCCAACCAACTGTTTGTCAATGACTGAAGAGTATGAACTTTCGAGTTACGACCGTCATGAATTGAATTACGATCAAACAGCTTCGGGTCGCTTACCTCTCTCTGTTTCTCAAGACGTTTCGATCCAGATAGTTTCAACAACTCGCTTACCAAAAAGAGTTATTGACGGATTATTGATTGATCGAAGCATTACTCGTATCAGTGACTGAGTCTTTGGAAAAAAAAACCAACAAGTTTTTTCATTTATGATGACAACAACAAATCCGTAAAAAAAAGTTTGAGCAATTATGTACAATGAATCTATCTGAATCAATCCATCAAGGTATTTTGGTATTAATAGAATTAGGTATTCTACTAGGGAGTTTGGGAGTAGTATCACTTACTAATGTGGTTCATTCTGCTTTTCTTCCGGGATTGGTGTTCACCTGTGTATCCCCATCATACCTCGTATTGAATGCCGATTCTGTAGCTGCAGCACAGTTGCTCATCTATGTAGGAGCTATAAATGTTTTAATCGTATCTGCTGTCATGGTCACTGACGAACCAGCTGGTTCTCGTCCATCCACCTATTTTAATGTAGGATACTCCATAGCTTCGGTAGTTCGTACAGGTCTTTCTTTACTACTAATTGTCATGATTCATGGTACGAAATGGTCTGACGTACAATCAACCGATCGGTTGATTTTTTCGGTTTCCGTGGGGGACACTTCGAAAAATAATGTTCAAGAAGCGGGATTCCAACTATTAACGACCTTTATTGTTCCATTTGAATTGCTTTCCGTACTACTTCTAATCGCTCTCGTGGGAGCTATTACCATGGCCCGTAACGATGGGTTAACCACAAAAAAAAAGGTTTTTCCACCATCATCCCAAGAGAAATATTGATTTTGAGCAATCGTGCTTACTCTGACTGTAAATACAGAATTTCTTAAAAGAAAGTTTTATAGGAAAAAAAGGAATCGATTCTAACTATTCTTAGAAGTAGGAGGGGGAAGTTAATAAATAATGATCGAACATGGACTAGTTTTAGGTGCCTACCCCCATTGTGTCGGTTTCTTTGGATTAATCACGAGTCGAAACACGGTTAGGGCACTGATGTGTCTTGAGTCAATTTTTAATGCAATAAATATTAACTTTATAGCATTCTCTCATCTGCTTTTTGGTGATTTAAAACAGCAGCAAACAAGAGGAGAAATCTTTTGTTTATTCGTAATAGCTGTTGCAGCTGCCGAAGCTGCGATTGGGTTAGCCCTTGCTCTCGTTATTCGGCGAAACAGAAGATCGACTCGTATCGATCAATTCGATTTGTTAAAATGGTAATCGATTCATAAGTATGGCTTTTTTTTCCCCGATCAAATCGGTATCCGATTCAGTAATAGATGTTTCCGATTCAGTAATAGATGTTAATGTAAAACAAACAATGTCGCAGACCCCTGTTTCTTTTGTAAAAAAGTCAATAAGAAACAAATCTATTGAAAAGTTGTGGTGGAACAGTTGATTTGATCATGTAAATCCCGTACATGGGAAGCATCTTAGTTCAGCCGAGAATGAGCAAAAAAAAGCATCAGTATAAAAAAAAATACGGATGTAATCGCGATCCAGAATGAATAGTTCCGATATATCAATCCGATAGGAGTAAATAGACTAAATGGCACATTCAGTTAAAATATATGATACTTGTATCGGTTGTACCCAATGCGTAAGAGCATGTCCCACGGATGTGCTGGAGATGATACCCTGGGATGGGTGTAAAGCCAGTCAAATAGCTTCTGCTCCTAGAACAGAAGATTGTGTAGGTTGTAAGAGATGTGAGTCCGCTTGTCCAACGGATTTTCTGAGTGTACGTGTCTATTTGGGCGCTGAAACTACACGTAGTATGGGCCTGGCTTACTAGTTGAATGGGAGATAGGATAGAAACATTGAAACAAAATTGATTTCAATCAAATAGTTTTCCCCCCTTTTTTTAGTTTATTTCGGCTCATACTCAAAGTTTCATTAGAACCAAGTCTGAGTATGGGTCGAAATGATTTTTGTTTACACTGCACAATTAATCCTATAAAATTTTTCTTTCTCCTTTCCATAAATGATGAGTAACGTACCTCGGCTAACAATAATTGTTCTCTTTCCAATCTTTGCTGGTTTGCTTCTTCCGATGCTGCCTCGTAACGGAAATAGAATCATCCGATGGTACACCCCGGGCATCTGTATACTAGAATTCTTATTGATAATTCACATATTTCATTGTCATTTCGAAATAGATTCTTCATCCCTTCAGTTGGTAGAAAATTTTCACTGGATACACTCTATAAAATTCTATTGGAGTTCAGGTATTGACGGTCTTTCCATGGGTCTCATTCTATTAACGGGTTTTGTTACAACTCTGGCGACTTCGGCAGCTTGGCCAATAACACGCAATACAAGACTGTTCTATTTCTTAATGTTAGCTATGTATAGTGGTCAAATTGGTTTATTTGCCTCTCGCGATATTTTGCTTTTTTTCCTCATGTGGGAGCTCGAACTTATTCCAGTCTATTTGCTTTTGTGTTTGTGGGGTGGAAAGAGACGTTCATACTCAGCTACAAAATTTATTCTATATACAGCTGGTGGTTCCATTTTTCTTTTAATAGCAGTGTTAACTACGGGTTTCTATGGAGCAGATACACCCTCCTTCAACATTCAGGATTTGACTTATAAGTCGTATCCTATAACACTCGAAGTCCTTATTTATTTAGGTTTTCTAATAGCTTATGCCGTAAAACTACCACTCTTTCCTTTTCATACCTGGTTACCCGATACTCACGGCGAAGCTCATTACAGTACATGCATGTTACTCGCCGGGATATTACTAAAAATGGGAGGGTACGGACTGGTCCGAATAAATCTAGGGCTATTGACTCATGCACACTCTATCTACAGTTCATTGTTAGTTTTATTGGGAGCGGCTCAGATTGTATATGCCTCTATCATTTCCATCAGTCAACGTAATCTTAAGAGAAGAATAGCCTATTCTTCAATATCTCATATGGGCTTTGTAACAATCGGAATTGGCTCTTCGACAAATATTGGTATTAATGGAGCTATATTACAAATGATCTCCCATGGTTTGATAGGCGCAGCGCTTTTCTTTCTCGCAGGGACTTTATATGATCGAACTCGTACTCTTTATTTGGATCAATTAGGTGGAATGGCTATTCAAATGCCTAGACTATTTACTATGTTTACTATCTTTTCGTTCGCATCTTTAGCATTACCAGGAATGAGTGGGTCTGCATCAGAATCATTAGTATTCCCGGGAATTGTCACCAACAAGCAATATTCGTTTTTATTTAAAATTGGAATCACGATAGTAGAAGCTGTTGGTATAGTATTAACCCCCATTTATCCATTATCTATGTTACGTCAAACTTTTTATGGGTATAAAAAATATAACAAGTTGGATCCGTATCTAACCGATTCTGGACCGAGAGAACTTTTTACTTCAATTTGTCTCTTCCTACCTATACTAGGTATCGGTCTATACCCAAACATGGTTCTCAGTTTATGGAACAATGATGTACTTTCAATTGTGT
>CAKZGI010000425.1 GCA_936914905.1 uncultured Trichormus sp.
CTGGCTGAATCGTCACTACTTCCACCAGAATCCGATGCAGTGCATCGGATTCTGGCTGAATCGTCACTACTTCCACCAGAATCCGATGCAGTGCATCGGATTCTGGCTGAATCGTCACTACTTCCACCAGAATCCGATGCAGTGCATCGGATTCTGGTAGTATGTCTAGATCAGCAACAAAGGAAATCAGCATGGTTTGGCCTCAAAACTGAACGGCATCTTTAGGGAATCTTTAGGAATCTTTGATATTGACAGAATAAAACATACCTGGCGATTCTCTTTCCCTTGTTCATGTTTCCTTCTTGGTTGCGATGCGTGGATGAAGGCAAAAACAACAATTTCTCTGCGGGAGTGCTCTGAGCTCAAATAAACCTTCTGCGTGAAAATAAGAAGTGAATTGGGACCCATCTCCCTTCCTTTATATATTCTTTTTTTATTGTTTTTAATAATATCTAATAATTAAATATTTGTTTATTATAATATATTTTCAATTATTTCGCATCTGTATATTTAGGTAGAAGGTGTCAAGACATCATAGGTTATTCACGATGTCTTCCAATTCAACGTCTTTATTTTCGGTGGATCCTTACACGTTTTCGAACCACTCAGATTTTTCTATTGATGAGTACAATCACCCAAGTTCTCCAAAGGCCCTAAGCCAAACTATGGGTTTTGATGTTGGAGATAGCTCAAACTCGCTTTTCTCAATCGAGCCTTTCAATAGTAGGCCTAAACAAATCGGAATCCAACATAGCGGAACTTGTGCAAGCACTGACAAGGAGTCCACTGACGACGCTTGCAGCTCTCAACCTCTGACATTTAAAAGAGTTCCTCGACAAGTTAGTGTAAAGAGATTTACCTTCTTATGTTCAGATCGTCAGATTGTTTGTGATTCGAGCAAGACATGTTGTGGGAACCTTTGTCTTTCAAAATTTGGAAAGGCAAACTTAAGAGTAATGCGGGAAAAGTATCTATCACTTAATGGTGAGGAACAAGATACTTTTCTCATTTCACATATGCAGCTTGTAAGGGATCACACCCCAGGGGCTAGTTCAACACACGTTGAATATTTCCTTGGCATTGGTACTAAGTGTTGTAGAGCTGCTTTTAAAATTGCTCATAGCATTGGTAACATGAGGCTTCAGAGAATACAACATCGGTTGCTAAAGGGATCATGGATACCTTTTGATAAGATTGCCTATGCTGGTAAGGGTCTTGTAGGGCGCCATGCTATTAACTGGATGGAGAACTATTTCTCAAAGCAATGCGATATTATGCCCACTACTGGAAGATTACATTTGTCTGATAACTTCACTCGTCGTGAGGTATATCAAGCATATAAGGATGACATGTTGTCAGGAGGTGAACCTTACATACAATATCGACATTTCAATAGATTATGGAGAATACAATTTAACAATGTGGTTATCCCACGTAAGGTCCGAATGGGTGTATGTTCAATATGTGCGACATTAAAGAGTATGGCAAAGGGTGGGAGATCAGATGAACAAATAAAGAATTACAAGAATCTATTGAGAGAACATCGAGACAGTCAAGCATTGGAACGCTCTAAAGCTATGCACCACCGACAAAAATCTCTTCAATCACCTGAAAGGTATATGTGTATGATTATTGATGGCATGGATCAAAAGAAGACTTGTTTGCCACACTTTCAAAGGTTGCCCAAGGACATTGGAGATGAATGTCTTGTACAAATGCATTTAGTAGGTTGTTTGTCGTATTCTCAAACAATAAGATCCCATGTATTCTTAACTTATCCTAATATCCACAACGACCCTAATCTTACAGTCACAGTCATGCAGAGAGTGTTACAAGCTTGGCCAGGTATACTCCCACCCGTTTTGTACGTGCAACTCGACAACACAGCCAGAGAAAATAAAAACTCGACCGTTTTTGGATATTTAAGCATGCTTGTAGAGAAGGGCCTATTTAAGAAGATAAAGGTCAACTTCTTACTAGTTGGTCATACTCATGATCATATAGATCAAATGTTTAGTAGATTCTCAAAGAAATTAGCACGATGTGATGCTTTCACGCTTCCAATGCTCTCAAAGTTGATTAGTGAAGCTTATACTCCGAAGCCAGAAGTACATCATTTGAATGAAGTGTATGATTTCAAACGATACTGCATGGATGGTGATGGGGTAGAATGTAGGGTTCTTGCACCTCTTAACAATATAAGTTTCAACCATGTCTTCCTCATAAAACGAAGTTCTATGAGCCACAACACGACCGTGTTGTATGCAAAACAATACTCATCTAGTTCACAATGGGAGCCACAAGACGGTTGTAGGTTCTTGCTTCAATTTCCAAATGCTCAGATCCATGGTGCAGAACAAATGCCCTATGATGACCACAAAAAATTGGCTCTCAGCAGCTCTATAGATGAGAAAAAGATATATTGGTTGCGATGCCTTGAAGAGAAACAAAAAAATATTGAACGCACCAAGAAGTATGCTGGTGATCAAAATGTTGAATGGTGGGGTACCTTTTTTAACCATCAACATACGATTCTAAATAACTACATTGCCGGAGTCTGGCCACTTCGATGTGCATTCACATGGAATATTGGTGTACCATCAATGGTGTCATCTACTCACCATCAATCAATAGATAATATGGAACTCAATAATCTAGTTCGCCCACAACAGAGAGATATTTACGTGGGACCAAGAATATCGCGTACTGCAGAGGCAAGATGGCAAGGTAATTTGCATGAGCTACAAGTTGGGATGTTGGTTGCAACTTTAGCTCAGGATGATGAGTTGGGCCATCCATTTTGGATTGCTAAAATTCTAGAAATAATGAAGGATGAAGAAGGCAATCAAGTTAAGTCCATTGTGGTTCATTGGTATCACACCTCTTCCCCTGATGCATTTACTGGAAAGTACTCTTTAGAGATGGTAAGAAATGTGGGAGACACAAGCAGAAAGAGACGAAGAAAGAATGTACCGAGCACGTCTACTCTCACATTGGATAATGTTGACATACTAGTGTATGACTTCTTCTTGACCAAAACAAGCCATCTAAGACAGACCACAATCAAAATACTAAAAGAGAAGATTCCGAATTTGGGTCCAAACACAACACAAAGACAAACAAGAAGAATGTCTCATAACCCTGGTGAGGTTGGGTTGCAATTAGATGAAGACAATGCATTAGTAGCTAGTGATGATGAGGATGAGACCTCACAAACCGCTTCTACTTCATCGGATGGGTCTGAAGATGATGGCATTGACTTGTAAAGCAACAATTTTCATACATGAACTGTACATTTTGTATTGTACATCGAAATGTCAATTACGAAATATGTATAAATATAGGTGGTAGTCATTTGGTACATTCTTATATAAGTTTGACATGTCTATTTTTTCAGCATTTCTGGACATAATTAAAATTTTGTACATGCTAAAAATCATTATATTTTTGGGTCATTTTTTAAAATCCTTTACGCATGCGGCACTCCTCTTTGTGAATCAGCCTATTTTGTGCCCTTTTTTTATGGATAATTCTCAAAATGCGACATATTACCTATTTTTAATGTCCTGCTGTTGTGTGTATATGGCGTATGTATAGTGTGTGTGTGTGTGTGTGTGTGTGTGTATGTGTATGTATGTATGAATGTCTATATGTATGAATGTATGAATGTGTATGTATGTATGAATGTATGAAT
>CAKZGI010000426.1 GCA_936914905.1 uncultured Trichormus sp.
TTGTACACCGTATTTAACAAGGTAATGGGTCTCCATTGTTCTATTTCTACTGATTGTGCATTGCCTTTAGGTATCATATATATTAGTCCTGTTGCCATATCTTGCGGCATTTCACTTGATTGAAATATTGAATTACATGTCATGCATAACGGAGTAGCAAGAATATCCCAATAAGTTTGGAAGAATGTGATTGTGAAACCATCCTCTCCAAGAAAACAAGATTTGGGCATATATTGCACCACATCATGAACCTCTATCTCTGTTATCTGAGCTGTTATTTCACTATTCACACTATCTGAAACAATTTTCTTGACTTGTCCCCATATTTCTTGTCTAGCAGCTAGCACTTCATCTGTGAGCAGTTCTGTGGTTAAAAGTTTTCTATAATATTTTGTTGCAATCCTCCTCATTCCTACTTCATCTGTTAGTATCCTGCCATCTTCCTCCCTCAATGCTTGTATGGGCAGTCGCCTAAACCTCGGCTGTACAATATTGAAAAACTGCTTAGTTACCCTATCCCCAACATTAATCCATTCTGAAGCTCTTTCCTTATTTATAAAATCTACTCGAGACTGATCCATTTCTTGAATTTCCCTTCTTGCTTGCTACAAACTTGATTATGTCCATGAACAAGCTGGGTTTTGTTCTTGCAATCTTTGCAAGGATGCCAACGAGTATCGTAGTGCTTTTTCCTTTTTGACATATTTCCTATATTTTTCTCTTGAGTGAAAGCAAAACAAGTCTTTTGTGTGAGACAAGATCTGCATGAAGCACTCAGGTAATGTTCTTTGCCCTCCCCCAAAGCTATTCCATAGTTGATTGACTTGTTCCTTTAAACTACTGTCTTGAATAACTGAGTCCAACATTCTTGTTACAGCTTGTCCATTCAACTTCCTGCCTAGCACCTCAAGGCTAACTGGTGAGTGATCCGAAAATGATGTACCTGCTAAAATACCTATTTGACCTCCCCATTGCCTCAAATAAGTTGAAACATAGAATCTATCTAGACGAGAAAGATTAACACCATTCGTACGTCTATATGATCTTGTAAATGTCAATGAATCAGGTCCTCTCAAAAAAGTATCCATTGTCCAAACATCCAGTATTTGCATTTTAAAACACAATCGTTCCCAGCAGGCAAGTTCTTGCCCATGTACCGTTACCAAACTTCCACCAATTCTGTCCTCTACTCTCTCTATCATATTAAAATCTCCTCCAACACACCAATTCTCTTCCAGAGGTAATAGTTCAGCTATTTGATTGCAAAAGGAAACTCTTTTAGAAACAGAGTTTGGAGCATATATATTTAGAAAGACAATCCTTTCCTCTCCGAAAGCAAGAATAACATATTGTGCCCTGCCAGGGATCAACTCTTCATATCTAATAAGATTTGTTTTCCACTTATCATTAACCGCAATACATACACCTGCTTGAGCACCATGGGTACCTATGCCAGGAGACCAATAAGTTGTCCATTGACCTTGCAATATCGATCCATACTTATCTATTCTCCTCTTACATAAGTGATGTTCTTGCAGCAATAAAATATCAATCGACTCACCCACCACTGCCTTTTTCAATTCTAGCCTTAATCTTCCTCTCATACGTCTGTATAAAGGTCCACCTAGACCTTGTACATTCCATGATACTATTTTCATGATACCACTTGAGGTGCACTATCAGCATCTACCGAAGACTCCATCCTTCTTACTTTAGCGCTACAATCACGACTTCGATGACTATCAACCTCCAGCATTTCCTTCCGGATTAACCACCAGTAATAGTGAGTATAAGCAGAAGCCTGCTCTTCCAACAATGCCCCTTGGTGAATACAATTGTAACCAAAGTCTTGATCCATCTTAGTCTTTATCACAACAATAACATGACGTATTCCATCCTTATCAGCTTCAGGCCGACACTTAATATCCACATTATCCCAATTCTTTTGGAGCACATCTTGGGAGTGCATACTTAAGGTATGATTGGCAAAGAAGAACACTTGTTCCTTCAGCACAACCATTACCATCTCCTTATTCCAATCATAATCATTCCTTCCACATAGCATAAATGTATAGCCACCATAAAATGTAGAAGTATTTTCATGAACATGTGATTTAAAACATACATGAATTCTAAGTATAGATGGTTCATGACATGTTGCATCACCAAGATTTTTAGTAAATGCGAATGGAAACCGAACCTTTCCAAACTGCTCCATCACTGTGTTATTTACATCCAGATTAGAAATTTTTGTTGATATTACTTTGGGTTGTAATGAGATCATTTCTCCTTTTACTTGATCCCCTCTTGCCTTAAAGGATCTTTTCTTTTTGTGCTCTTGTCGTGAGGAATTAAATGCTACCACCTCTGGGGCCACAAATATGGTTGACTGAATTTTGGGTTTTATATTAAAATATGGTTTCTCACTGTTGACATTTGCATCTCGTACTATGGGCCATGTTATATCCTTTCGCTCCATTTCAGTTTGATTTTCTGCATAATGAGTCTTGTTATCCTCAAGCATTTTTCCTTTCCCCTTTCTATCATCTTCAAAACTTACCTTCTCTTTTATTATCTTTGAATGACTTGACCCAACCTGATCTACTTTATGTGATCGATCCCCATTAACATCCTGTAGAATACTATAAGCATTATGCAAACCTATAGGCTCACCTTGATATAGTGGTCTTTGCTCATTAAGTCCTTGTTTCAACTTATATTTTCCTTTAGCTAAGATCCAAGTGTCCTCCTCCTTGCTATCCGCAATCATTTTCCTTCCAGTGCCTACTTCCAAGTTGCTCGCCCCTTTCCCCAATCGTTGTTCTTGTCTTGAAGTTTCGCTCAATTTTTTATTCTTGCATTTCTGGCAATCCTGTATATAGTGTCCTATTTGCTTGCAATAATAGCATTGATCCGGCAATCCAATGAACTCTACTCTCTGATCCATAACACCACCATCCCATGTCGGCAACATTATAACTTTTGGCAATCTTTCTAGTGATGTAAGAAGGATTCTAATTGAGGGATTACCACTAGCATTACTCTTCACCTCTTGCTGCTCCTTTCCTTTTTTCACCACAATCCCAACTTGCTTTCCAATTTCTTCAATAAAGGGAAGGTACTCCTTCCTTAACCCAGGCATAACCATCGTAACAGGGACCAACATTTCTCCTGATTTACATGCTTCCTTAGGTGAGAACCCTTGGGTCCATTGTGAGAAGAATGCTAATGATCCTCTCATATCAACTGGATTATTATGCATTACCAATTTCACCGATGATGCCTCGGCAAACTCAACATGATAAAAGCCTTTTCCTAGCATCTGAACATGTACAACCTGCACCTGCAATCGAGCTTGTAGCATGTCTCGCAGCAGGCCTCGATTAGGGCGGGCGCCTATGACTCTACAGATCGTAGAACAATTGGCCAAACGCTGCACTTCTAAATGAAAAAGGTTGCTTACCTCCTCTGAGAATTTGATGGCGATAGGTGGTCCCTCAAGAAAGGTCGAAGGTGCTTCATTAGAGTCCCTCATGCGTATTGAGTCATCCCCATGTATCATCCTCTTCCGTGTATCTTGTATGTCCTGTTTGTGTATGAATGTGTATGCGTGCATTGTTTATGTGTATTTGAGTATATGTGTTTATGGACCCATTTACACTTACACATACACATAACATGTACACACACACATATGTGTGTATGTGTATGTGTATGTGTATGTGTATGTGTATGTGTATGTGTATGT
>CAKZGI010000427.1 GCA_936914905.1 uncultured Trichormus sp.
ACTCTGCTTTGCAGACACCTTCTTTAATCCCTCTAGCTTCGACCTGAATCCTTACCTGAATCATTGCAGGTGGAGGTGGACTGAAACCTAAATTATCTATCTCGGAACAAATAATTGTAACTGTGGTGTATCTCAGGCACATGAGGCTAGACTGTGCCAAAATGGGAGAATTGTACGCTAAGGAATTAAGATAAGTGCTGAAAGTATTGTGATAGTTAGCCTTCAGCCATTGCCAATAAACAATTCTTCCAAAAAATTCATGAAGATGGACTGGAGGATGACTCAGTTTACAGTTAAAGAGTAATACTCATACTTTTTACGTATTCACAATTTAGCACTTTTAGTCTTTACCCCTAATTTACTTAATTGACTATCAAATAAATATTTAATAACCGTAACTAGGAATTTTTTTAAACGCTGCTTGTACCACTTCCTCTCCACGTTTAGAAGTTACTTTTGAGTAGCGTAAAGTTATTTGGATTGTCTCATGGACCCATAAGTGCACGCACATCGTGAATACGCATCAAACCAACCCTTTCCGTACCAAAAGTGTACCTTAAATCATGAAGACGAATCTCTTGTAACTCTGGAGTACCATCAATCATGTCTACCAAGGATTTATGCGCAATTGCATAAGATAAACGCGGAACTTCCTTGGTAAAAGGCTGTTGGGCAGTAAATAATGCGCTGATACTTGGATGCCTGTAATATTTAAGGTAATTAATTAGAAAATTAACAATATTTTCACTATAAAAACACCAGCGTTGTTTATTCCGTTTACCTATCACTTGAAATTTCCGACTTTGAAGATCTACGTCGGATAAATCCAAAGCCAATATCTTGGAAATGTTGGCTCCAGTACTATGTAATAAATACACCAATGCATCCAAAGGAGTATCGGATTTAGTCATTTGGAATAAAAGACTTAATTGTACTACTGTTAAATAACGTACTTCTCAATCTGAATTATGTTCTCCCTTTTCCCAATCTGGTTTAGGTCGTTTCAATTGAGAAATTGGATTTGCTCTAATATAGCCCTGCTCAATAGCAAAGTTGAATAAGGCGGTAATTACTGCCTGATGCTTGTGGTGAGTTGTAAATTTAACCTGTTTTAAAACATTTAAATATGCAACTAATAAATATGCAACTAATATTTTTCGCTCGACAATCTCTATGCACAGACCTCCATAAAGCTGAAGCAATAGTATAAAAATGCAGTCATTGCTACGAATAGTTGAATTAGTTAATCCCGGTCTATCTAAAAAACGTGTAATTAATGCTGCTAACGTAATAGTCATATTTTTATTCAATTATGAATTAATTGCAATATACTACATATATTAATTTACTATTAACAAGTAATAAAAATAGCAATACTCTTATGAATGTATATATTGTACATGTGGCTCCAAAGCCATCTGAGCCGTTGGGACAGTATATTCAACGAGTTTGTGATTCTATGCGTTTAACACAATTGGAATTAAGTATCAGAGTAGGTATACATATCCAAACTATACGTAAAATTGAATCAGGTGCAACATCCCGACTCAGCCAAAAATGTCGTTCTGGATTGGCTGCTGCTCTTCGTATCCCCCAGGAGTACTTACATGCTGTCGTCAAACAAATACCCCTACAAACGGTAACTGCACTCGAATATTGTCCCCAATGTTGGATACTAGGGACGGCACTTGATCCTATGTGGACTTCACTGCGCTCAAAATATTGCTTTGCTTGCGGTAAAAGCTTGTGTTCACAATGTGGAAGTTGCAACGAACCTATCATGTCGTTGGAATTTAGGTTCTGTCTGTATTGTGGAGAATCCTATGAACAACCGTAAAGTTCTTCGTTCTCAATAACAAATATACAGGTCTAAAAATTTGGCTACCCGTGAATTACTATCTCCCGAATAAAGAAGACAATTTAGAGAAATACCTATAGATATTAGTGCGAGAGATATAGCTCGTCACTACATTTTAAACTTTGATGATTTAAAAGCTATTAATTGTCTCCGTCACGTACATAATCGGTTAGGATTTGCACTCCGACTATGTGATTTACGTTTTCCAAGTTGGGTATGTGAGTTAGGAGAAAAAGTTCCAGAAACTGTCTTATCTTATATCGCTTTACAACTAGATGTTAAGCCTAACTTCATACAAATCGATGGGAGCATCTAGCTGAAATTCAACAAATTTTTGGCTATGTATCTTTTAGTATATCCAATTATAAAAAACCTTCCAAATGGTTAATGCAACTGGCTCTCAGTATGGATAAGGGAATTGCCTTAGTTAAAGCACTGATTGAAGAAATGCGTCGGTGTCAGATCATTATTTCTACTATATTTACTGTAGAAAGACTGGCTTGGGAAACCAGAGGACGCGCTCAAGAGCAATTTTATTGGTAACTTACTCAACAATTAACACCAATTCGGAAGAAATAAATTGATGGTTTATTGGTTCTAAATTCTGATAATAATCGCACAATTGTAGTTTGGTTACCTCAACCACCAGGTGTACCAAATTCCCAGAATTTTTTAAAAGTGTTGGAAAAATTAGAATTTATCCATGACTTGAAATTAGACTCTTGATGTGTATAAAAGGTACATCATAACCGTTTGGTGCAATTAACTCGATTGGGACAGAAGAAGACACTTGCACATATAGCCAGATTAGATGATTTAAGAAGGTATGCAGTCATCATAGCTTTTCTATATAGAAACAGCATCATTATTAATTGATGGTGCAATTACCATGCATGATAAAATGATAGGGAAATTGTTCGGTCGTAGCGAAAACCAAAGCAACCAAAAATTTTAACAGGATGGAAAAGTGATTAATGAAAAGGTGCGTCTCTATGGCCAAATTGGAAATGCTTTGATTGATGTTAGAGAGGGTCAAGGGGATGCATACACTGCAATTAAATCAGTGTTAAGTTGGGATAATTTTGTCAATAGTGTGGAAGAAGCAGAAGAGTTGGCACATCCTGCCAATTTTAATTATTTTGATCTACTCGATAAACGTTATTCCCAATTACGTAGATATACACCCAAATTACTCTCATTTATCGATTTTAAGGCTAGTAATCTAACTTCATCTATTGTGGAAGCTTTGAAGACTATTAAAGAGCTAAATTATACTGATCGTCGTCATATACCTGATGATGCACCTGTTGATTTTATCAAACCCAAATGCTCAAAATATGTTTTTGATGATCGGAAGATTAAGCGTCATTATTATGAAATGTCTGCTTTGAGTGAATTACGGGATGGTTTGCGTTCTGGGGATATTTCGGTGAGTGGTTCCCATCAATATCAGGATTTTGAGTATTATCTACTACCACCAAAACAATGGTAAGAAATACGCGATCATCATCAAATACCAGTAGCCATTCCCACTGAATATACCACCTGTTTAAAACAACGTTCGACTCTATTATTTGAGGAGTTTGATCATGTTTCTTGTCTAATTGCTAAAAATGAATTACCAGGTGTGGTAATTGAAAAAGGAAAATTAGTTATTAGTCCTGTTAGTAAGAATGTACCAGATTATGGTATTCAATTTCGCGACCGTGTTTATGTTTTGTTACCAAGAATTAAGCTCACTGATTTACTTGTTGAGGTTGATGCTTGGACTAGGACTAGTTTTACTCAATATTTCACACACTAATAAAGAGGAGAATTGGTATTAGATAAAACTACTTTGTTTAGTGTTATTCTGGCTGACGCGATTAGTTTAGGTTTCGTCAAGATGGCAGAAGCATCTCCTGGTTTGACTTTTGAGCGTTTGGCTTGGGTTTCTGATTGGTATATCCCTGATGAAAGCTACTCGAAGGGATTAGCAAATGTGATTAATTTCCATACCGAAGTTCCTTTTTTTGCCTACTGGGGTGATGGTAAAACTTCTTCGACTGATGGAGAAAGATTTAAGGCGGCTGGTCCTCACTCGTTTAATGAAGAGATCGATACTAAATATGGAAATGATAGAAGCGTTACTTTTTACACTCATATTTCTGAACAATATACACCTTTTCATACCAAGCTAATCAATGGAACTATTACAGATGCTACTCATGTTTTAGATGGGTTACTCTATCACGAAAGTGATTTACAAATAGAGGAGTATTTTACGGACACTAAGGATAGTGGATTAAATAACCTGTAACTCTGGTTAAGGGGTGTAATTCCA
>CAKZGI010000428.1 GCA_936914905.1 uncultured Trichormus sp.
CCCACGATCTATACTTAATAAAATGTGTATGTAGCCTCCTTATACTAACTCCCCGCGATCTATCATTAATAAAAGAAAATATCTCCAACAACCTCCCTTTACACTATCAACGAAATCAGAAATATTCTTGCCTTCTAGCTTTTCATCATAATAATTGCAAGAGTTTCGCGCAATTTTAAAAATCGAAACCACTTTCTTCGTCCACAAAAATTGGGCGAAAACAATGAAAATCTGGAGCTGTGCTAATTCACATAGAACTCCACAAGTACCAAGGGATGAGTTTGTTGCTAATCAACTCCAAAACACATAATCAAATGTTCTCATGTGTATTTAACATACTACCTGCCCACTTGATCTCGAGGTTATCACCACGCTTTGACATGGGGTTAATGTTTGTGTTGTTTAATACATTTCTCTATCAGAGGGAAATCAAGAATCTAATGCATTATTGCCAACATTGTTCAAACTGTTGAAGAACTAGTCATTTGTAATATTCGATCTACGTAATAGAACAATCAAACTCCAAAGAAACACACAGATATAAACATATAGAGAAAGATAGTAAATTAATAGTGGTGGTGATAAACTCTCACAAACACTCTCCATATAGAGAAAGATAGTAAATTAATAGTGGTTGTGATGAACTCTCACGAACACTCTCCCGCACTCCTCTTAACACTACTGGTGTCTCTTCGTCCTAATAGAGAGAAACTATATTGGTATGAGCCCATCTCTAGTCCCCACTCTTGAAATAGGAGGGTATGGGAGCTCTGTGTTATAAGCAAGACTAGAGCTCAAGTCAGAATAAGGGGCATGAGACTTCCGTACCCGAAATACGGGTCGTTTCTCACTTAGTTTCATCATACTCCACCCTGGGTAAATACTGCGCTATACTTATGCCTCATTAAAAGTCCTTCCAAAACCCAATGTGAAAAAAACTATATGAGAAAGAGTACCTAGTACGCGTCGCCGAAAATGGCAAGGATGCGTGATACGGAGGCAGGACCCTAGGCGTCCAACCAAAGGATATCTTGCGAGTTTATTACAAGTTCACGACTACAATTTAACTAGAATAAGACATGAAAATAGATTGATTAAAACTTATTATTAAAATGATTCCCCTGATCAGGAGAGTTGACAAGTTAGGATTGAATATTCGGGTTTTCAGGATTTAGGGTTCTTTTGAGATATGGCTTGTACGAGAGATTTAGGTTTTTTCTTAAGAGGTATGGCTCGTATGAGAGACTTAGGTTTTCTTAAAGAGGTATGGCTCGTATGAGAGATTTACGGTTTTTTTGAGAGGTATATCCTGGGAGATTTAGGTTATGTGATCTGCCCTAGAGAGATGGCATCGATGAGAGATTTCTTGTTCCCCTTGGTTATGGGATCCCAAGTGCTCTCATTCCCTTCTAGATCTCTCCATTTGCATGCCGAACTTCACTTTTGCATGGAGTTGTATAAAAAGAAGCTTATCGTTGCATGACTTCCACTTGGCCTTTACTTCAATTGCATGGTCTCCACGTGGCCTCCACTTGAGTTGCATCGATTGCATGGTCGAGTGCGAATGCGCCGCCGGACATCCATACAAGTACAAACAAGTGCGAATGTGCTCGGACATCCGTACAAGTATGGACAAGTGCAAACGCGGCCCGTGCTTGGCCCAGCCGAGTCCGACACGGACAAGGTTCTACTCGCACACGGAGAGCCATCTCAAGCTGAGACATGTATATAAATAATTCTGCTTCTACTTAAATACTACTATGTCTAGAGTTAGGGATCGACAATGGTTCGACTCGGGTCGGCTTGGCAATATATGTACAGCAAGCCAAGCTGGTTAAGCTAGATAAGCCAATATGGCTCAATAAAGAAAAAAGGCTTAAGCCCCTAAAACATCTAGGAGCTCATTTAAGACAAAATTATCGGCTTCGAGCTTGAATTATATCAATTAGAGAGTATAATTAACCATTTGTTTTAATTTTAACTTAAAGGGCTTTAATTTTATCATACAAAGTAAAGATTTGGAGTTGTTAATAGTATGAATCGATTGAAGACTCAAAGATTCAATATAAACACTAAACTTCAAGTTTAAATTTACAAACGAATTTTGAGACTAAAAATATTAATGACCAGATCAAAACATCAATGAATGGAAAGTCATGACCAAAACAGCGATCAAGGTGTGCATGCTTGAAAGTTGAATCCCATCTCGTGATACTGCTCAATGGCTCAATACTCACAAGTAGTTCAAAGTTCGAACATGGCTTTGCGGCTTGGGCCGAGCCACTGCTGATCCCTATTCAGGACCAGGATCAGAGTCGTCATGCTCATGTATTCTGTTTTCCCATCTTCTCAAGCTTCATACACACATAAGGTTAGGTGTATTTATCCGATTCATGCACTTAAAAGCTCTTCAAGACCCTCACATTACCTTGTGTCGGAAATTACCCCTTTGAAGCTCTTCACGAAGGAGAACTCTCAGTGGCTCTCGAGGGTAAAACAGTTTCTAGTTTAGTCTTTTTCTATCTTCTAAGTTTTATGTCAAACTCAGAGTAAATAGTATGCATGAACTATGCCTATTTGCATTGGACTGTTTTGATTTTGCATCTGTCTAGGAAAAAGGTATGACGGTGTATTAAAGTAAGAAAAAGGCTTGATTTTGTGTTAGGATAGTGAAAACATTCTTTTTACTTTTGTGCTAGAAAGAATATTAATTGATTTTGTCATTTAAGATGAAAATGGTTGTGCAACCAATTCTGATTTAAATTATGCTATATTAGAATGAGAAAAATATTATAATTTCTTTTTCAAATTTAAAAATATTTTCTTTTAAGAATCAGGATATTTTTTTAAGTTTGGATTGGTATAAATTGTATCTTTAGATCGATATATCCCATGATATATGTCATATTTCTTAAGACCCACAGTACTCATTTTGTTAACAACAACATAGCTTCTCAGCATGGATAAATCAAAGAGAAACTATGATGGAGAGAGAAGGGAAGATTATAATTGTGAATTTCTCATATGCAATTTAATTGATCTGATCTCTAGTCTATGAAGCTTATGATGATCTGAGAATCATCCAGCAACGATCTCCGGTCATAAAGGTATATGTTTTCATTATCTTTTTGTTTCTGCAAACTTAAGGGGGTGCTTTTCTTATTTCTGATAGTTGATGTGATGACAGACACTTGTCTTCCAGACTAAGACTTGCAAATTACACATTCTTAATACTGGAAAATTATAACATTCAATATCCATAAGTAAAATTCTTTTATACTGATTTCTTTAACCTTTTACACCCATTAAAAACGGGATAAGAGACCTTGAGAATGGAGGACCAATGTCTTGTCCAACTATTTGAGAGGGGCAGCAGGCAGAGTAGAGTAAGTTTGGGTGCTCAACTAGATGTAGTCATGAAAATGCATAGCCATTTTGGCATAGTCCCTTACACTCTACTTATTTTCCTCCCATCATGCATATACAATTTGAACTTAGAGAGAAATTTGTTTAATTTTGGCATTCGTGATAGTTTTTGTAAACGACTAAGTTTTGAGAGGGATAGTTCCTAAAAGGTGTTGTCCATTGACGCTACATTAGCCGTAGGAATCTTGGACAGATAGCCTTTAAAGGAGACGGATTCTTCCACCTTTGAAAGCTACGTCCATCCTTTTTGCCATGCATTTCTCGGAATATAGGTTGTTTGTGTTTATGGCCAACTTGATACTTGGTTACCTTGGAAAACAGGGTACTATGTTTAAGTTTGCAAAAAACCCTTGCTGCCTGGGCTACCACTAGTAATACAAAGGAAGTAATTATGCTTTCAAGTCTGGATTCTGGCAAGCGCCCTATGCAGGATGTTGGAAGGTATGTATCTCTTTTTGCAGAACAAGAACTCATATGTTTTTAATATTTGTATTTGTAGTTGCATTTTGCAGTTTCCCCTGTCAATAATCATGGTTTGACACAGTTAGGTGGTAAAAATAGTCTATTAGGACGGGAGAGCTTCTTTTGGAAAGTTCGAAATGAATGTCATACATAGAGTATGCTTAAAAAAATCATGAAGCTGTATGGTTTGTTTTCTTCATTAAGTACAACTCAAATTTAATGTCATCAGCAACTTGTAAGTTTGATGCTTTCTTTCTTTCATGATATGGCCATTTTTTTGGCCGCATGCTATATCCTTTTGGGATGTGCATATGCATTAACAGTGTGATTACTAACTGCATGTTTTAAGGCTGTTTTCTCTTCATGCATCTTGATTCATAGCCATTTTTACGTAGTGGCTATCTGTAATAATTCATTTCTTTAACATTTGAAATGAAACAATATCTCTGACTATGCGAGAACTAAAATGTTTAATTATTCCTCACGTTAGCAATCAGATCTGAAATCCTTACAAATTTTGCATTTCTATACCACATTTGTAATATCGTTCTCTTTACTGTGCTTTTTCAGCTCACCATTAAGGTACATTTCTACAGCCAATCCTGATGGTACAGACGAAAGATGTGTTGGAAGAAGCCTCAACAGAGGCATTACCTGATATTCTGAAGGTTGTACAGAATGCAGAGTCTCAAGTTGCACAGTCAATGCCTTGTCATGGATTGGGGATAGACAATGCTATGAAAGAGGAGAAAACACAGAACTTTAAGAAAGGCTTACATGCTGCGATCATCGAGATGAAATCACGCACTGCAGTACAGTTGCTATTAGTGCAGGTGTGTTTTCTCTCTAATGATTGATGTCTATTATCTCGCTGTTTCAAGCCATTTTGTGTGATTAGGCGTGAATATCCTTTTTTGCAGGGTGTCATTGAAATTTACAATTTGCATGGGAGTAGATTAAAAGCAAATCATGCTATATTTTTCCTAGATACACTGCAAGAAATTGCAATGCATGCACACAAAGGTAATGCAGATTCTCAGTTACGATCAAAGTTGCAGAAATTGCAAATGCTCACTCAATTACCAGAGCCTCCATTTCTACGTTTAGAAAATGAGTCATATTTAGCATACTTAACAATACTACAGAATTTGACTCTTCAAGATTCTTATTGTAAAGTTATTTTATCTTTATATAAATCTAGATTTTCTACAATTTGATTAATTGCATATAAGTCACATTGATGATTATTATGCATGGATTACCATGATTTTCGGACTTAGACAAATGGGTTATTGTGCATGGATTACCATGCGATTTTTTATCTTAGACCTCTCCATGCACAATAATCCCTTCATTTCCTTTGCTTTTTTGCATTCATACATATAGACACACACGTACCAATTTGTGGATTTCAGTTTTGAAACGAGTGTCTATGGATAGGACTAGGTCCAAAAATTGTATGTAAATCAAAATGATCCATGTACATTCCATGCATTTCCTCCTCTTTATGCATACATACATAAAGACACACATGTCCCAATTGGTGGAGTTGTGTTTTGAAATGGGAGTCTATGGATA
>CAKZGI010000429.1 GCA_936914905.1 uncultured Trichormus sp.
CCCTTCTGGTGTTATAGATATTATTGGCACTCTTACACCTTATTTAATCCACTTTTCTTAACTCTTATTTCTAAACAGGAAGAAACGTTAAATATTGTTCAGACTTATGATATTGCCAATATCATAACGTTTTACTGCTGACCGCTGCATAACTATTAGCTGCTGTAATTACTCAACATTACCTCTAGCGGCTTTATTCTTTGCTAGTTCTTGTTCTATTTAACTCCGTTCATAGTCATTTGCACCAAAAGACCCTTTCAGTGGTTCATTACCTAATTCTTCCCCTGTGCATTTGAGCATATTGACGGGATTTTTTTGTCTACTTCCAGTTCCCTAATCTTTAGGAATTACTTCACCTGCTCGCTTCCCACTTTCAATATAATCATCACTACTAGATGGTGTTGTATAGACTTTTTCCTTTCGTCGCTCTTGAGTTGAATAAAAAGGTCTGACAACCTCATCTCTGACTATCTTCCTCTCTTTAGTAGAATAAAAAGGCTTGACAATTTCTACTTTGTGAGTTTTGTCTGAATAATAACCACCAGCGTGAACTGAAGCTACAGGTAAACTCAGCAGTAAGACTAAACTTACCAATATAGTCAGGACTAATTTTCGGGATATTTGATCAAATATGCTCTTGATTTCTAACATTGGCAAATCTCCTCATCGCTTTTTTGCAAATGCCTCAATGTTAAAAAATTCTCATTGAGCTAACGTCTTCCCTGGGGTTAGTTCTTTTAGAAACATCTGTTCATAGGGAATAGAAAAGGGAATAAGATATGATATTAAGCTATGGTGACTAGAGGAGATAAATAAATATCTTGAATGGCGTGAAATAACTTCACTCCTTCTGCAAAGGGACGCTGGAAAGTCTTCCTTCCCGAAATTAAACCTGTACCTCCAGCACGTTTATTAATTATGGCAGTCCGCACAGCTTCGGCAAAATCATTTTTACCAGAAGCACCACCAGAATTGATTAATCCTACCCTTCCACAGTAACAATTGAGGACTTGATAGCGAGTTAAATCTATGGGGTGTTCACTTGTCAAATCTGTGTAAATTTGCTCATTGGTTTTACCGTAACTTTTACCTGTGGCTTGAGCAACTGCACCATAACCATTATTACATTCGGGTAACTTTTGTTTAATGATATCGGCTTCAATTGTCACACCTAAATGGTTTGCTTGTCCGGTTAAGTCGGCGGCGAGGTGATAATCTTGATCTTGTTTAAAAGTGCTATTCCGTAAATAACACCATAAAACTGTTACTAAACCCAATTTATGGGCGTATTTAAAAGCTTGACTAACTTCTTGAATTTGTCTGGTAGATTGTTCTGAACCAAAGTAAATTGTTGCCCCTACTGCTGTCGCTCCCAAATTCCAAGCTTGTTCAACGTCAGCAAACATAATTTGGTCAAATTGATTAGGATAGCTTAATAATTCATTATGGTTAAGTTTGACGATAAAAGGAATTTTATGGGCATATTTACGGGCAATAATGCCTAATACACCTAAAGTTGTCGCGACAGCGTTACAGCCAGCTTCTATTGACAATTTAACAATATTTTTCGGGTCGAAATAAATTGGATTGGGTGCAAATGATGCACCTGCGGAGTGTTCAACGCCTTGGTCTACAGGGAGAATAGACAGATAGCCTGTGTTGGCTAATCTACCTGTGGAATACATGTGTTTGAGATTTCGTAAGACTTGGGGAGAGCGATCGCTATTTACCCAAATTCTATCTATAAAATCTGACCCTGGTAGATGTAATAAATCCTGGGAAACTTTAGCTGTATAAGTAAGCAAGTCTTCTGTTTCTTTCCCTAACAATGACTCGATATAATTAGCTTCTAAAACTGTAGCCATAGGTTCTCGCAGTTTTGACACTATTATTATTTAATATTTAAGTCTGTTGATGGCAATGTTTGCCAACTGTCTTTTGATAGATATAGGAGTTACGAGAATTGGGAAATCAGGGTTGGGGCATGGGGCATTGGGAAAATTACTTCCCCATCTCCCTCATCTCCCTTGTCCTGCCCTATTTTACAGTTTTAACCCAATTTTTTCAAAATAATGCTCACATCAACGGCTAACTTTTGTCCTAATTTTAGCAACTGACGACACTGAGAAAGATCTGCTTGATTATCCTGGTTAGTAAGACACAGAGGAACTACTTGACTATGCAAACAGCTAAAGTAAAGTTCTTGGGATTTTTCTAAGGAAATGCCTAAATTTAGCTGATATCCCACATCAGTCAACTTTTCCAATCTTTGGATATCTGTGGCAAAAGAACCATTGGCATCGTGTAACACTTGCCAAAGTAATCGCACAATTAGCTGTTCTAATATTTGCTTACCTTCAGGTATATTGAGGCGACAACGCAGATGTTTAGCTTCAGTGGCGATCGCTTCTAATTCTGCTATGTGATTCCAACTTAATTGGGCTTCGATAATATCTTGCTCAAGCGAGCGTAAACTCATCATACAGCGATAACCCAATGCAATCTCCGCCGCTACCTGCAATTCTTGGGGAACAGCTAATTCATCCCGATGAAACGCCATAATCACACCGTAATATTCCCGGTATGTTTGGGTATATAGCTGGTCTAATCTTGTCAGTGTTTCCTGACTTAACAGCCGCATAATCCGGTGGCGTTCTTCTGCAAATAAATTCTGTAAACTCAAGGCTTCACCGCCGAAAATTTGCATCATGACCAGGATAACTTGAGCTGCACTTGCTTGTTGCAGCGATGCAAATAGCTTTTCTTTCAAGTTGCTGTAATCACGTCTGCCCGTAAATGGCTGAATACAGCAATGGAAATCCCAACCTCCTAAATGCAAAACTGCAAACACTAAATTTTCACTTTCCCAAGTAATATCAGACACTAGCTTCAAATGTCCTACTGCCATACTCAACGCGCCCATGCGTTGCATCTGGTAATCTAACTCATTGGCGGTGTAACAATATACTGCTTTTTGATAACTGTGGAAATTTGCAGAAGTATCTTGTGTGGAGGGCGTATTGTTGTGATTATTAAACAGGGAAGTAATTGCGTAATGGGCTGCAACTTGTTTAAACCCAATTTGGGCAGTTAATACCAATTGACGATAAATTTCTCCACCATGCTTAAAGTGTGGAACATTACTCTCTGCCAAACCTAACCGTTTCAGAAAGCCTTTTTCCAGCTGCACACCCCCTACATCTCCTGCCAATTCTAAAGCGCGGGCAGCATAACGGAGAATCTGTGTTCCTTCTGGGCGGGAAAGTTCTTCAAAAAACCAACCGCAACTAGTAAACATGAACAAAGCGTGACGCTGCATTTCCAACAAACGCAAAGCATCTATTTGTTCTGCTGCTTGTAGCTTGCGAGTTTGATGACGGGAGAGAAAACTGCTAACACTAGCTGGAGAGCGATCACGCAAAACTTGAATATATTCATCCCTTGCTAACCAGGGATCCCGAAATAACTTACTTCCATATTCCTCATACACCTCAATCAATTGATCCCGCAACCAATTCAAAGCATTTCGCAAAGGTCTCCGCCATCTTTGATGCCATACACCACCTTCTCCACCACAACCACAATCATCTTGCCATCTGTCCACACCATGAGCGCAACTCCAGGCTGTAATATACTTTAACTCCACTTCCCAAGTGGGAGGATTTAAACTCAGATAATGAGCAAAATTTGTTACAGTCCAACCATGACGAGGAAACTCACCAATAAAAGCATAAGCTAAAGTTTTCTCCGTACCCTTCTTGTGATGTCCAAAGGTTTCCCCATCAGTGGCGACAGAAATTAACTGTGCTGGACGATGATCCCCGCGCACTGCTGCACCGACCCGTCCTGCAAAATGAGTGGAACTATACACCACATCACTAAAACCCATGTCCCGTGAAATCGGTCCATCATAGAAGAAAATGTCAATATAAGGTAAGCCTTCCGTGTTTTCTGACATAGTTGCCTTATTAGCACTTAGAGGAGAAGATACAACACTAAGGCTAGGCTTTAAATAACAACGATAGGGACGAGTGGGATCAATTTGACTACCACCAACTTCATGCCATTCTGGTTGGGGGTCATATTCAGAAGGGAAAGGACGACAACGCTGGGCTTGCGATGGTGCGAGGACAATAAAGCAAATATCTTCAGCCACCAAAGCTTCTAAAGTTGCATAATCTACAGCAGTTTCAGCCAGCCAGATACCTTCGGGATCACGACCAAATCGAGATTTGAAGTCTGCTTTACCCCAACGAATTTGGGTATATTTATCTCGTTCATTAGCCAAGGGCATGATGATGTGATTGTATACTTGTGCGATCGCATTCCCGTGACCATGTAACCTTTGACTACTCTTAGCATCAGCCTCCAAAATCCGCTGATAAACCTCCACATCGTAGCGTTCTAACCACGACATCAGCGTTGGGCCGATATTAAAACTCATGTACTCATAATTATTAACGATCCCCAACAAATCACCCCGGTCATTTAGCACTCTAGCAAAGGCATTGGGGCGATAGCATTCCCAATGAATGCGTTCATTCCAATCATGGAATGGTGTAGCACTTGGTTGACGTTCAATCGCATCCAAATAAGGATTTTCTCTAGGTGGTTGGTAAAAATGACCGTGCACAGTCACATATACACCCTGAGATTTTTTGAGGGGATCATGATGTGGCATTGCTTGGGAATCTTGATTTAAATCAAATGTTGAGCCAGAGCTAACTGGTAATTCAGCAGCAGAAGTCATAATATTTATATCCAAGGTAAAATTTTGGTTGTGGCAAAAGTATTGTTATAGGTACATTTTTACAGTTGTTTGTGCAGACAATCCGGTATAAACAACATCTGGTGAATAAAGCTGAATAACGACTTTGGCAAAAAAGCTCTTGATCCAGCAATAAATCTGCATTATCGCGCACATATTTCTCGTCAAGCAAGAAATTATTAAATATTGCAATAAAACCTCATTTAATGATAATTAAATCACCAGCAAAGCTAATCAGCCAAGAAACTTAATGGTATTTTAACCTATTAAAACCTATTCTCTGGATAAAACCCTGAATTAAACTCATCTTTTTGCAACAAATGATTGCAATAGCGAGTTAAATCTCAATTTAATTATATATATGCCGCTATTCAGGAAACAGCAAAGTTAAGATTAACCTAGATTTTGATTACAGACAGATGTTTCAATGTGTAATATTGATGCAATTGTCACACTCAATATCTCTTGTAAGGTGCATCAGACCTATAAATTGTTTGGTATCAACAAATTTTTGACATCTGACGCACCCTACTAATATGCCAGTTGCGTAACTGCTGCCCAGTTACTTACACCCAAAATTCGAGATCATAAATGTCAACAAAAAACATCATTTTTCTCGGCTTGTTAGTTTTTATCCCCATCTCCCTAGCGGTACACTTTCTAGAATGGGGAGAATTGATAGTTTTCATCACCGCTGGATTAGCAATTCTACCCCTAGCAGCTTGGATGGGTGCAGCTACAGAAGAAATTGCCGTCGTCGTCGGTCCCTCATTAGGAGGGTTGTTAAATGCCACCTTTGGTAATGCTACAGAATTGATTATTGCTTTAGTCGCCCTCAATGCGGGACTAATAGATGTTGTTAAAGCCAGTATTACCGGGTCAATTATTGGCAACTTACTATTAGTAATGGGTCTTTCCATGTTATTGGGCGGACTGCGCTACAAGGAACAAACATTCCAATCACTTGTGGCGCGGGTAAATGCTTCATCAATGAATTTAGCAGTAATTGCAATTTTGTTACCAACAGCAATGAACTACACATCTATTGGCATCAGTGAGAGAACATTGCAAAATCTCTCGCTTGCTGTTGCTGTAGTATTAATTCTAGTTTACGCCCTAACATTGCTATTTTCCATGAAAACTCATGCCTATTTATATGACGTAGGTGTAGCAGAGATAGAAATTGAAGCAGAAGAAAAACCAAATATTTGGATTTGGACTGGTGTATTACTAGTCTGCACACTTTTTGTAGCCTTAGAGTCAGAATTACTGGTTGATACTTTAGAAGTAGCCACATCCAAGTTAGGTTTGACAGCACTATTTACAGGGGTAATTTTGTTGCCCATAGTCGGTAATGCCGCAGAACACGCAACAGCCGTCACCGTAGCCATGAAAAATAAAATGGATCTTTCTTTATCTGTAGCAGTGGGATCAAGTATGCAAATTGCCCTATTTGTCGCCCCCGTTTTAGTCATTGCTGGACGGTTAATGAATCAGCCAATGGATTTAGATTTCAATCCCTTTGAATTAGTAGCAGTAGCAGTAGCAGTGTTAATTGCTAATAGCATTAGTTCTGATGGTAAATCCAATTGGTTGGAAGGAACTTTACTATTAGCTGCCTATACAGTTTTGGGCTTCGCTTTCTATTTCCATCCAGTATAGGGTATTAAGGGTGTAGGGGTAGGAAAACCCGATCAATAAATTGATGGGCTTGACATAAAGACACCACATTTCTGGCACGTAATGTCTCGACATACATCTTTTTTTCTATTTCCATATTTAAAAATAGAGGCTTGTATCCTTTAACTTCTGCGCTAGTGCTTCCCCTACACCCTACACCCAGTTTTCGCTCATATACTGATGATGGATGTTTACAGACTTAATATCGGGAGCATCGAGTTTTGGCAGAAAGACTCAAATAGCAAGCAAACCATTGA
>CAKZGI010000430.1 GCA_936914905.1 uncultured Trichormus sp.
AAGTCTGGAATATACATCAATTTCCTATAACACTTAAATGAAAATAATATTTCATATATTGCAATGGGTAGTGTAATGGTCAAGAGCTCGAACCATGTAGTATAAGGTCATGGGTTCCAGTCTTGTCTTGCCATATCATGACACCGGTTGGGCATACTAGAATGTAGTGAAGTATATCTTCAAATATTTGGTTAGCACGAAGTACTTCGGATTAACATTCACACTGGAAAAACCCTCAAGCCTAGCTGGCTACACTGACTCGGACTACGAAGGCTGTCTTGACGTCCGGATACTGCTTTATGTTCGGACACGGATCCAACTCGTGGAGGTCGAAACTGCAAGATGCACGACTACGTCTACCACAGAAGCGGAGTACATAGCTGCATCGGATGCGGCTAAGGAAGCACTGTAGCTTGGTAGGCAGGTGGTCTTTGGCGACAACCAAAACGTGGCGCTTTTTTCAGACCATAAGGACTTTTCCTAGCGAGGAAGGACTCTTGGTCGAACAAATTCACTGTTCTAGTGATGGTTTATGTCACGATATTCCGTTTTCCCAAACGGTTGCAATTGGAGTGATCAGGTTGCCGAGCTTTTCCAAGTTATTTCTGCCTTTGAAGCATGACACTTGGACTGAATGTGCTTACCCTTCTTGCAATAGTTGAAAGCTTGGGCATCCCATGATTTTCTTTGTCTCGGCTTCTCGAAGTTGGGATCCGAGTCGGGGGAGGGCTCGAAGAGTTTGTTCAATTCAAGGGCTCGAAGAGTTGAGATTTGTACTGTGAAGGCTTGGCTTGGCTAGTCTAGTCATGTATAAAAGTGCTTCGACCCTTGGCCTCTTCTGAGAGGGTGGTAGAGGTTGAGTTGCATAGACCTTTGAACATTGTGACAATACCCTTTAAAGCGGAGTGCTTTTTGTTAAAGAGAGGGGAGGGTATGTATGTATGGTAAAGATGTCGTATTTCGTATGTATATATGTCAAAGAGAAGTACGTACATATATAACTTCATCTTTGTAACAGAGTGGTGGCCTGTTTGGGGAAGGGTGGGGGAGGGGGGGAAGAGCAGTTCAAAAACGAAGGCCTGCTACCTGAAGATCTATCTCCTCCATGGTACCATCTTTTAGCTCTTTCCTCTCCATAATTCTCAGTGATTCTCTGTCTCTCTGTATGTCTCTGTCTGTCTGTCTGTCTCTCATGTATGTACACTTGGGCTCTTTCCTGGGCCTTTTTATGGCGTTTCTTTTGATAGCTTGGTTGCAGACACAAGGGCCCTGTTTTTGTTTCCTCGCAGGAGCTAGCCTTGAATTCAAAATTGAAAGGAAAACAATCTTCTTTCATAAAAGTTTCAGCTGCTTATCCAGATTGTGCTCCCTATATTGTATTATACCATAAAAGGTATTTCATTCCAGATGTAGGGTTGCTATCTACTACAATCTTGTCCTGGATTTGGGGTCTAATTTCTGGGCCTTACAACGCAGTTAGGTACTCCCTCTGCAGAACATTTCCAGCGCTGCGGATGAGTTAATGTCGGAACTTGCTATTGTGAGAATCTCTATTTCTGCCCTGTTCGATTTCCTTGCTATTGCTGTGAAAGTTTCTACACTTATTCTCGATTTCCTTGTTCTCTCAGTCAATCCTGACTTTGCTTTGTGATCTTTCTTCCTGGTTCAGACAAGGTTGCTAAATTATTATTTGGAGTGACTGCTCGTCTACGTGGCAGCGCCATTCTCGCTGCAGCATATACGGGCAGGAGTATTGCTCAACAATTCTCCCGATTCCCTTGCTGCTGATTACAGCACCTTCGAGGAGGAGGAGGAGGCGTCAAGAAGAAGAAGGAGGAGGAGGCTTCAAGAAGAAGAAGAAGAAGAAGAAATCCAAGGTATGGTTCTCCTCAACAGCAGCAGCCTAAAGACCTTAGTCATTCATATGATCGGCAGCTGCAGTGGAATGGCACAAGCGATCAGCAGGCTATATCTGGGCTGCATCCGGCCGCTCTCCGGGGAAATCATTGGGGTAAACGAAATCGACAGGCTGCCTGAATGGATTCTGGTATCGCAGATCCTCCTGCGCCTTTGCACGGCCAGAGATGTGGCAATGGCACGATGTGTGTGCAAGCATTGGAATTCGCTGTTGAACTCTATGGAATTCAGGCATTTGTGGTGGGAAGACTGCACAGATATCGAGCAGTGGATGATAAGAAGTGAGGTGAATATGGAGCCCTCAGAGACCCGATGGACTGCTGCAACGCGTCGTTGTTGCGATCCTGGCATCGCCCCTCGTCTTCAGTCTCCGGATGGTACTACTGCCCTACCAACTGTGCAACTGGCATCATCACACGGCCTTGCCTGCTGGGTCTGCCATGGCAGATCCCACCTCTTAAGCATCGTCGTCGGAAACCCAAGAACCAGGAAATGGAAGCTGCTCCCCCCTCTCCCTGTGGCTGATGACGTGCCAAGAACCCGAAATGTCGCATGTTCCACCTACTCGACGCGTTTCATCCGCCACGATCTCCTTGCACAGACATATACCATCTTTCTCCTTATTCTCTTCCCAGTTGTCCAGCGCGAATTCGCATTCTTGTATGATTCCGGATCTGCAGCTTGGCAGCGCATCGATCGGCTACCCATGCGTCACGATCGCTTCTGCACTGGTCTGCACGATTCATCTGTCGTTGTCATCGACTTCCATTATGCCCATATTGCTGAGGGAGTGATTGTGGATGAGGTGGGAATAGTTGCATATGATCTGTGCAACAACAGCTGGGATGAAGTGAGCGTCAAACTGCGGCATCCCTCCCATCGTAGCGCTGATACTGCTGCAGCTACAAGAGGAGGCATTTGTTACCGTCTTCGTATGAGAAGAACTAGCCCTATCCATCATGTTTCTTTGTGTGCTCATTCCAAGGACGAGTGCTGCAGGATGCTCACATTAGATCATATCACAGGCAGAATGTTTTTGTGGCAGTTGGACGAGAAGTCCACTGCGTTCGAGCTCGTATCGAGCATCCCGCAGCATCCGAGATGGCCATGGCCACGGGATAGCAGTTCGGATCATGCAGTTGGGGTTGGTGCTGCTAGTAGTTGGACCTGGGTCATGAGGTCCGATGACAGTTTGTTCATGGCGGCCTTCATATATGGCAGCAGGAGCTGGCTGATCGTGTATGATGTGGGGAGGTCGTTGTGGTTGATGGCACATGCATATGGAGATTCGTCACATCTAACATGTCGAGCAAATGTTGAAGGTTGGAGGTGGCCGATTCTTGAGTATGATGTGCGGTGGCACGATGCACATGATATTGCTGATTCAGCAGCTGCAGCAATTGGCGGTCGGCGTCCATCAACGCCAGCAATAGCTGCAGTGGCTGCCACTGGAGGACGACGCCTCCATCTGGTCCATGCCCCAGATATTTGGTCTTCCCCCTAGCTAGTGTCCTAACTCTCCAGTATGATGCCAGCTACATTTTGGCGGTGACATCTCGAGTCTGGTACTGGATGGAATCAGGCATACGGCGATCATGCTCCATGACATGATTCAGCAACCATTGGAAGGCTGTCGTCCGTCAGCTGTAGCAAATTGTCCCTGCTATATAATGGACGACAGGGAGGGCAGGCATTTCTGCTTCAACCACGTTTGACAGAGTCTATAGTTTCTTGATTTTGTTGCCGATCTCTTTCTTCGTCAATTCCCTCCCATTTGATGTACATAAATCTGATATTTTCATTATATGCATTTGGCTTTTGAACATATTGTGCTATGTTTGTTTGTCGTTGAATTTAGACCTTCCCCGTCCAATTGTGACGCATTGTGCTTAGATCAGTGGTGTAAAGTGGGCAGTGTCGTTTACATATGTATATCTCAACTTATTAACTGGTGTGAAAATCATCTAGCTGTTCGAACAGTCTTTACATCGATGGATAGTCCCATTGCAGTCTCCAAATAAGTAACTATATTCAAAAATTGTGTGCAGCTCGGAATGATTGAGAGCGTGCTTTCATCATATGGTTGATTTGTATCATTGCTCATCCTATTGGAAAGCCCACAGATTTTCGTTTTTCGGGAAATTCAAGAATCCGGTTTTCATATGTAATGCATCATATGAAAACCGGTGTAGCTCTTGCATCATCCAGGGCCTGAAATCGGTGGTAAATGATATACTATGATACTGTCAAATAGAACATCCAAAAGTTTCGATGATAACGGATACGTGTTCTTGGTGATCACTTTGTACATGGATGCCTTAGTTGCCTTAGTATGTGAATTATTTATCTTTGGAGATGCATATGTCCTAACTCACCAGTATGATGCTAGTTACATTTTGATGGTGACATCTCGAGTCTGGTACTGGATGGAATCAGGCATATGGTGATGCTCAATGACATGATTCAGCATCAACACAACCATTGGAAGGCTGCCGTCCATCAGCTGTAGCGAATTGTCACTGCTAATGGATGACAGGAAGGGCAGGCATTTCTGCTTCAACCATATTTAAGATATTCTATAGTTTCTTGATTTTACCGATCTCTTTCTTTGTCAATTTATATGCACTTGGCATTTGAACATATCGTGCTCTGTTTGTTTGCCGTCGAATTTAGATCTGCCCCGTCCAATTGTGACGCATTGTGCTTAGAGTGGTATAAAGTGGGCAGTGTCGTTTACATAACTGATGTGAACATCATCTAGCTGCTTGAACAGTCTTTACATCGATGAATAGTGCCATTGCAGTCTCCAAATAAGTAGCTATATTCAAAAAGTGTACTGTGGGGAATGTGCTTTCGTCAAATGGTTGTATCATTGTTCATCCTATTGGAAAGCCCACAGATTTTCGTTTTTCGTGAAATTCGAGAATCCGGTTTTCATATGTAATGCCAAGGTGTGGCTCTTGCATCATCCAGGGCTGGAAATTGGTGGTAAATGATATACTATGATACTGTCAAATAGGACGTCCAAAAGTACCGATGATACCAGATACATGTTCTGGGTCACTTTGTGCATGGATGCAGTCTGCGGTGACCCAAAGCTATGCAAAACTACCATGCTCTACTAAACTCCAATTGATATTAATCCTAAAAAGGTTGGCCTCCTCGTAGCTTGCTTTGATACTCGAGAAGGGAAGCTATCTAGTTTCATGTCTTGTCCTTCATCTTTTCATCTTGCTGATATGTAGTCACTTGGTCTCAGAAACTTTCCTTGCTGAACGCCCGATTACTGATTCAATTAAAGCTCTTATCTGATGCAAATTAGTCCAAAGATGTTGCATTTTGCCGGAGTGAGTAGCGGGATGTTCATGTGGCTTTGGATTATAACCATCATCTTTTGTCATGTATTGGGTGTCAAATAGGTCATTGTCTGCATCTGTCTGCAGCGAGCACTGAAGCATCGAGGTGGTTTCCAAATGGTTGGGATGATGCTGGATGTCGAAATAACGACACCTAAGGTGAGGTTTATGACGTCTTCTACGTGTTCTCATGGATACGGATGTTTTAGTTCCGTAAATTTGCAAAACGAAAAGAAAGCAATAGTATCTTTGCACTTAGCTACTGGTTCCATTTAGACTTTAACCACTGATGAGACATCAATTGAATAGGTAGACACATAAGTGATTGAATGAGCACCATCTACGAGTCCCACCCTGATGATGCACATATTTAACAGTTGGAGCTAGTATCGGGTTATTTTGACAAGTTTGGAGTTATAACTGAAGAGTATATGCCGAATGTATGCTTCTCAATCGTGCCCCTCATATTTAGGATCTATGGTGTGTGCAAGACTTCCATTCACCTTTGTTTTTACAGCTTTGAAAGTTGGCAGCGACCGGCATTATGTTTTTTCGCAGGAGGATGAACTCAGCTTCGAATGCTCATCCTGAGGGATAGGATTTTTTTGTGACCTTCGATATATTCAGGCTAGATTACTGTATATAATGTTTCAGGCATGTTGATGGGCATTATACATAGGGGTGTATTTGAATTCCGAATCATAATTTTGAAATGTTAAGATCTCCCTCCTCTGCGTCGCAGATTCCGTATGGGAAGCAATGGCGGAGACACATTATGAGCTAAGTGGATCAGCGGTTATTGGAACATTTGAGGTTCCGAATCCGTATCCCATCCTTGTTTTGGTAGATGAAGATTATTACAAATGTGGATACAAGAATATGAATGGGTTTTGGGGATAAAACAGGATAAGCATACGCAATGCATCAAGAAGGATTGCTGCAAATCGGTCGTACCACTATCAGCCTGTTGCTTTGAGCTTGCATATATTGCTTGGGATTAAAGCAGTGTGCGTGTGTATTTTCTTGTGGTTGGCCTCTTGTGAATTTACTTGAATCTGGCACACGCAGAATGAAGCATCTAGGTAAAGGTACCTTTTGTGACGTGGTTCTTGTTCATGAAGCTGGACAGCGTCCTTCCTGGGACAGGATTCGACAGTGTTTGATACCCTATTGTTTGATGCAATGGCTGTAGATTGGTAGTGCACTCATTTCTTTGGCGGCGTGGTCGATATCAGCGATTTTCCGGGGGTTTAATGTGCGCTTGTATCCTACTCTGCTGCAACTGTTGGGGGGAACTTGTTTAGCATGGGAGGAACTTGTTTAGCATATGTTCTGTCCTCTGCATATTAGAATAATATAAGCTAGATAGATAAATAAATAAATAAATAATACTATTAACCGACTTTCACGGTGATCTAATCCACCGTGAAAGCCCAAC
>CAKZGI010000431.1 GCA_936914905.1 uncultured Trichormus sp.
TCGCTGCCTTCATCTCTCTTAGTAGTTATGTACTATATTTATATGCTTTTGCCCTGGGTGATAATGGCAGTATGTAGATTAGTTAGGTTAGAGCTAAATTGTTCATTTATACTAAGTCATAATATTTAAATTATCAGCCTTTAGATTATCTGTTTTAGAAAGCTATGTTTCTCAAAACTTTTAATAATTTTGAGATTTTCATCTCCAAACCCTTATTTTTGCGTTCAGCCATAATTAGTGTTTCATCCGAGTTATAGTTCTTGTAACGCTTTCACAATAAGCTTTTCATCTTTTGTGGACAAGTCTATGTTTGGTAAACATACTTTTTGGGATTTAGCTGCTAAAATGAATCAGAGTTTGTTATCAATTGTTTGTTCATTAATTCCTTATATCCATCTGAGTGGTAAACCATCTTGAAATACTAATATTTCTCCTGGTGGAATTGGTGTCCAAACTTCGTTATCTGTGAGGGGAGTAGTGACAATGATGGCAACGCGATCGCTTGCTGTAGCTAGTTCACTGAAATCAACTATCATCTCTTCATCAATTAAGTGTGCGGCAGCAAATGGTGCTTGTCGGATAATATAACAGAGTTTGGTAGAGGAGTGAGTAAAGAAATGTTCTCCATCAGATAGGAGGTAGTTAAAAACACCTATAGATGCTAATTCTTCCGTCACTTTACTTAATACAGGATAAAGTAACTTTAAGGGTGGTTTACCATAGGGAAAACTAGCTCTTAAGGTGTTGAGAATTAAGCAAAATGCTTGTTCGCTATCTGTGTCACCTACAGGTTGAAAAATGCCATAATTTTCTGGATGAAAATCTGGTAAATTACCATTATGAGCAAATGCCCAATACCTACCCCAAAGTTCCCGTTGGAAGGGATGACAGTTTTCTAGGGCTATTTCACCTTGGGTAGCTTTGCGAATATGGGCTATGACATGGGTAGAGTGGATGGGATACCGTCGAACTAATTCTGCTAGTGGAGAAGCTACGGAGGGTTTGGCATCTAAAAAAATCCGACATCCTTTACCTTCAAAAAAAGCAATACCCCAACCATCGCTATGTTCATCGGTTTTTCCTCCTCTGGCTGAAAACCCTTCAAAGGAGAAGCAAATATCGGTTGGTATATTGCAGTTCATTCCTAGCAGTTGACACATTGGGATGGGAATTATAAATTCTTATGGCCTGTTTGAAGATTAGGATACATTACTTCAGAAAAAAGGATCTGTGTTCTACGATGACTCCGCTAATTGTAGGCATCACCTTCAACTATTTGCTTTGGCTCTTTAACCTTTTTAACTAATTTTAATCCAGTTATCAGGTATTTTCCACAGCAATCGCTGATTATGGATTAATCCTGATCGGGGATGAGTTGGCTAAGGAAGGAAAAAATAGCAAATAATAGATATATGGACAAACGCCATTTTTTACAAATTAGTGCCGTATTGGTTGGCACAGCCTTTTTTTTACATTATATCAATGGGAGTTCTGAAAATATGGCAGCTGCAGATACTAAGTTTGAAGTTACCAAACCTGAAGAAGAGTGGAAAACGATTTTAACATCGGAACAGTTTCAGGTGCTGCGGAAACATGGTACAGAACGCGCTCATACTAGTCCTCTGGATAAAACTTATGACCCAGGTACGTATGTATGTGCTGGGTGTGGACAGGCTTTGTTTACATCAGATACCAAGTTTGACAGTGGTACTGGCTGGCCAAGCTTTTTTAAACCAATTGAGGGTGCGATCGCCACTACTGTAGATCGGTCATTTTTCATGACTAGAACGGAAGTACATTGCAGTCGTTGTGGTGGACATTTAGGCCATGTTTTTAATGATGGACCCAGGCCTACTGGCTTGCGTTACTGTATGAATGGTGTATCTTTGAAGTTTACACCTGTATAGCTTGCTAACTATTGACACTCTCCGGGCTAACGCCACGGAGATTCTACATTCATCATCAAAACTCGCTTAGTCAGGCTTACGCCCTTTGGGTATGCCTCCGGCACGCTACGCGAACACCAGTCACCCTCTCACAGGATTTTGGATTTTAGATTTTGGATTATTAGATTCACCCCACGGATAAATCCAGGGCTTTCAGCCTATTTTTTTACAAAAACTGACAACTGACTCAAGACTCAGTACTGGAAGAAGGACGACTGAAAACAGGAGATAAATAGGCAACCAAAACACCAATTAAAAAGGCGGAAATATTACGAACCAGAGGAACCCAATCACTAGTACGAGTTATGACCGGGGCAATACCGAAAGCAATAAACAAAATTCCCCACAAAGGTGAGAAAATTAACGCCCATTGCCAAGCAAAAATTTGTTTATCATTGCGGGGTTGAGCAGCAAAGCCACAAATGACTCCACCAACAGCTGAAGTAATCACGGTGAGAATCCATTGTTCCCTTGGTAGTCCAGGAACGACATTACAACCACCTTTGAGTAAACAGCCTTTCACTGAATCCAAAGCTTGCAGAATGGCTTGGTCTTCTCCTTGTTCGCGCACAAAGTACAAATTACCAAAACGGGTTTGCAGTTCAATCCAGAATGTGCGTGGTAAAAGTTCATAAACCGCGTCACCGACGCTAAAGCTGAGAATATTACCACCACGAGCATCTGCAACCAACAGAATACTTTTGTCATCTAAACCCCAATATTTGATTACCGCTCTCCCTGGGGTGCGATCGTACTGGGTTAATACTCGCAATTTCCAGCCAGTATTAGTTTCAAACTGTTCTAACTCTTGGACTAATTTTTCCTCCTGGGGGTCAGGGAGAGTTTTAGCCAAATCCACTACTGGAGTAAATCTGTCAGGTAGTAAATCTGGGTTTTCATAAGCTAGGGCTGATGGAGAATTAATCGCCCAAATTGATCCAGCAAAGAAAAATACTGCAAGGGATACCAAAAATCGTCGCCAAAAACAAAGCTGCATGGAATTTTTTATACAAAAATTAAGGGCAGAAGTGAACAAGTTGTTTTTAAAGAGTACGAGAAAAGTGATACTTCTTTACACTTGTTTACTTTACTCTAATCTAAGGGAACAGGGAACAGGTGACAGGTGACAGGAGAAATTACTCCCCCATCCTCCCCATCTCCCTCACCCTCTATCAATCAGACCAGTCTTCCAAGGGGCCTGATTTGGAAACTAAATCTCCCTCATTAAAATCATTTTCCCAATTCACAGCTTTGTTGTAACCATTCTTGTTGCGGTACGTTTCTTGTTCTGTGCGCCTATTTTCTTGCCTCAGCATTTCTCGCTCTCGTAAGGTTAGCTGTGGTTGATCATTCATTGGTAAGCGTTCTATGTTACTGTGTCTACTAGTTTTTGGACGCGTAAAAGTTCGCCACGCAGTTTTTATTCCTACTAACACGCTGCGTGTGCTGGCTTGAATATTCTGTGCTTGTTTTCTGGCGCTGTCCAGGCTTTGATCTGCTTGTTTTACGACTTGACTGGCGCTTTTGACACCTTCACTCACATCATCGGTTAAATCTGTTATTTCTAAACTGGTATTGCGAATAGCGTTAAGAGTGGGTGGTAACTCCCTTGAGAGAGTATCAAACAACTTTTCGGCACTGCGAGCAGCGCGAGCTAACTCCTGCAAAGCGGGTATAGCCGCTACTAATACAGCAGTTAAACTAGCAGCGACTAAGAGGATGGACAGTCCCAGCCAAAACAGAGGGTTCATAAACAGTAGCCAAAACGCTGATTTTTGTAACTTTTCCTAACAAAAAATGATATGCTGGAAACATAGGAAAACTTGCATCCAGTTGCAAAAGAACAAAACAATCAGATTTTTTAGTTGTTGACGATGCTGAGAATCCTAGATTGTGAGCTTTATATTAGCAAAAAAGTATTGATCTATCACGATTGTGCTATTTATCAGCGTTCCAGATGCTGGACCAGAGGATCTGCGCTTTCGCTTTCAGCAGAATTTTGCCGTCTGAGGGCTCCGCTTTCACGTTGAGTAGCATCAACTCCAGCTGCTATCGCCATCCGCAATCTCTCTAAAGTATCATCCCAATTTCTTAGTGCGCTGGCAGAAAGTCGGTCTGCTTGAATGTGCACGCTTGTAGATATATCCTCTGCCAATTCCGGTAAAGCATCAGCAGATTTTTTCAACAGTTTACGCGTTTCTCGGCCTGTGCGGGGAGCAGCCAGCAACCCGGTTAAAGCACCGATAGTAGCCCCTAGCATCAAGCCGCCAATAAATACTCCAGAACGGTTATTAGACATTGTTATTGTTTATCTCCTTATACCCATTTTAGGTGGGTTTTATCCGCTGGCAATAGTAAGAGGATTTTATATGGTCAATCTCTGCTGATAATGTATCAGTATGTGAACTTGCTTTTAATGATCAGATAAACCCCTTTGGGGAATTAAAAATAGTGCTTACAGCAGGCTACACGAACAAAATTAAAAATTCAAAATTGAAGACCCCACTGATAAATCCAGGAGCTTGATACCTTCGGCACGCTACGCGAACACACACTCTCTTCTCCATCAATAAATCGCAAAGCGTCCTGAACGAAGTGAAAGATCTGGGCTTGTACCTTTTTGGGTGTGGGACAAACCATTTTTCCCTACACCCCTACACCCCACACTCTGTTTTCGGTCACAGATACCTCTGCCAAATTTTTCTCCCCAGTAGCAGGAGGTTCAGAATCAGCCGCACTTGTTGAATTTGAAGTTTGAGGTTTTGATTTTTTTGCCGCAAGTTATAAATTTGCTGTTGTCCTGTATAAATATTTGCTGGTGCTGTAGATAGGACAACATAAGTAGCGTGTTCATAGGAATTTAACCTATCTGCAATAATTCCCAGTTTGTGCGTAAGTTGACAAACTTGCCAAGCTACATAAAAGAGGATCAGGGAGAGGATGATGTTAAATAGGACAACCACGGTTACCATTTTTACCTTTACCCTAATTAACTTGACTTGGCTTTCATTTAAGAAAACAGCAAAAATCAGCAGTGGAGTTTTTACTCTTCTTTTGTACTCCCTACAACCTGCAATATTGTGTATTTAAAGTTTTCATTGCTGTAGCCTTAACATAATTTATTGGTCAAGCAATTGAATTATACATAAAAATGTCACAATGGAAATTATTTAACTTAAAAACAGATGGCTGATAAAAGTTTGGCAGCATTGGTGGTTAAAGTTTTTAAAAAAGTGATCAAAAAATAAATAAAAGCCATAAATCAGTACAGCTTACCAATTGTTTCAACTCAAATCAATCAGGAATTACAAAGTTTTCCCGAAACTTTATAAACTGAAGATCACACACAGACTACAGCAGAAATGTTGCATAATATATATGCCAGTAATACCGTTAATTTTCCTGCTAAAGAAGATGTAGAACTTGATCGCAAGTTAAGGTAAATCAAATTTAAACAGGAGCTTAGGAAAGATTGGATCTTATTTATTCTCAGAGATGTCATAGTTTATGCTGGTACTGTCCTCTTTATGTTTACTGTGACTGGTTTTTATTTATTCGCTATTATTATAATAATACATAAATTCATTTGCAGGTATTAATAATTGCTGTCATCTATCCTGGGTATTAAACTTTAATAATTTTAAACTAAAATAATTTATTGAAGCATAGTTTTAATAAACTATATCTGCTAAAAATCTATTTTTTATCTAATTTAGATAAAGTTTTGGTAAAATACCATGCTTATTACCATTCCCGAAATTTGATTGCTATAATTGCTATATTTGAGTAAATTACTATTTTAATGAGGTTTGGGAAACTGTGCGGGATGATTTAGAAGGCTTGGAAATTAGTCATCAACAGTTAGCTCAATTGACTAATTTACCTGTTAATAATGAATTGATACTTATTACAAATAATCTAAATAAATGGGGGGGATACTTAATAGAAAAGATGCGAGGTACTGAAGGTGCTACTGTAGTTTTCATTGGCTGTTGTACTTTTATCTTTGTATATCTTCTATTTGATATTTCTCTCAAAATGTTTGTTATTAAAATTCCTATACCATCTGGGATACTATTAATTTTATTTAGTGTTTGGATGGGTGGTTTTATCCAGACGATGTTATATATGGTGTGGAAGATTAAAAGTACTTTTATCAAAACTAATATGACAAATTCTTTGCGAATTTTACTGAATGATGTGAAACGATACAATGATGTAATTAACGCTATAAATATTAATGACCAAATAGAAGAAGCTGGTAATTTAGAAGTAGGTATCAAGCAAAGAAAAGAAGTCATTGAAGCTCTTAAGCTTACAAAATCAGATTTAGTAAGGGCATTAAAAACAGAACGAATTTTACGAGAAAATAAGAATTTTATTTTAAGTAATTCTGAGTTGTTTGCCAATAATTTAGCTACTTTAACATCTATGCAAGTTACTGAACAAGCAACTGAACATGGACGCTTATTAAATGAAGCTTTGCAAATTGCTTTAGATGTGCAGTACGAAATGAGTAGGTTAAACAGTCAAGGTTAGAACCAAATTTTCAACTATCAGTTATCGGGAAATAGAGTTTAGAATTTGGTAAGCATTCAGCTAATGCCTAAGGGCACGCTACGCAGGGGAAAAGCATATAAATATAGTACATGATTACTAAGAGAGATGAAGACACCGATCGCTAATTGTATGAGGTTGAGCCACGAATATCACGAATATATTGTATAAAGCGACATAAATTGATAGATATTTTGACAATAGCCAT
>CAKZGI010000432.1 GCA_936914905.1 uncultured Trichormus sp.
GCACGTGTAACCCGCACATCTCGACGTTCGGCACATGCGTCACGACATCTTTGCGGTGCGGTAATATTTTTCTCAATATCTCTCTCTCTCTCTCTCTTTGTCTCTTTCTCTCAAACAACCCACACAAGCATCTTCGACAACAAGAAAGGCCCGATTGTAAACCTAAACGACGGTCGATTCTTTACAAGCACAAGTCACCCGATTCATCCTCCTTGGTCAAAGACCCCGGTGGTCCCGTTCGACCGACCCGCAGGCGCGGTTTTCCGCGACAAGGAATTGGTGAACCCAACGTGAAGAACGGCAAGGGAGGATGGCCGGAACTTCGAGTGCTAGAGACTTTAATGATAGTCTAGCACAATCGATGACGAGGATGATGGACCAAATGCTTCAGGAGAGAGACAACGTCGCAGGCCTTGACGCTGCCATCGATAGGATCGTGGACACCAACGGATGCTTTGATGGTAGAAATGTGACACGATACCTTGAAACCTACAAAACAGAAATGCGGAAAAAGGGTATTCCTACAACAAAACAAGTGACAAGCTTCTCAAGGATTGTAACTTCAAGTCTTTACTCCCGGGTCCTAGAGCTACAAGAGACCAATCCTGAATGGTCATCTTTCGAACGAAGTTTACTTGAAGAATATGGGTTTGGTGACTCATTTCGAATGACGAAGAAAGATTTAATGGATTGGGTGGAGTCCTCTAACAAAGAGTTGAGTGCGAGTGCGACTCTCCACGAGTTCGAGCAAAGATTTGATCGTTTGCCTGCACTTGACAAAACGATTCTCGATTCCAACAAAGTGCTTCTATTTATCAAATCAGTAGATGAGAAAGATCGAAGAGATCTTGGGCTACTATTAGAGAATGATGAAGGCCTCATTTCTGACTGGGCAGCAGTGAAGAGAGCATGTGGACGTTTTGATAAGCGTCGACAATGGGACAACGAGACAAGATCGAATGTTGCAACTCAAATTGGCTGGCAAGCTCACAACACGAGACAAGAACCACAAGGTCGAAAACCGAGGGATGATGAAGTGGCTCGACCCACAGATGGAGCCAGAATGGATGAACTTGTAGACATGCTTCGAGAGATGAGAATTTCTCAAATTAGAAAGGAGGAAACTCAAAGTTTTCCGGATCGTCGCTTAGACTTTCCCCGTAGGTGTATTTGGTGTGACTCCTTGGAACACCAGCGGAGAGATTGCTCAGACCTCCAAAATGCCCTCCGACGAGATATCATTTATCTCTCCAACAATCGGATTCACTCCTCGGTGACACAACGTCCTCTCAACACCAACTTCGGCCGAGGAGGTATGAAGAAGTTGATGGAGGAAATGGAAGAAAACAAAGTGAATAGTGTTTACTATTCCTCATCAGCTGGAATTCGGGCTGGACACGAGATGAGAACCCCAAAATCTCAAGTAGGAGAATTTTGGCCAATCATATTGAATCAAGTCGAAAAAGGGAAGCTCTGCATGAACGAAGCACTCGAAGCAGAACGAAGAGTCCAAGAAATGACGGGATGGGAAGATCCTGTGGAGGAGAAGTCTAGCTTCGTCGAGGCCATGTGTCAAACCTACGACGTCCTAGTTGAAGAGAAACGAAAAAGACCAGATGACACTTCAGGCCCTTCAAAGAAACATGATACAAGAGAAGCTGTTCGAAGAAGGGAAGAATCATCACTGCCCCAAACGATAATTGAAAAAGGGAAGGAAAGAATCGGACCAGCGTTCAAACTACGCTCGGAGATAGAGCAATCCACCGACCTTAAGCGTGTGATGGAAGAAAGAATCCTGGATAGCCGAATCGAGTTCACACTACGAGAGGTTTTAGGAATTGCAAAGAAAGAATTTCATGATGTCATCATCGACTTAATAAAAAGGAAGAGACTGACGACAAGTGAAGAAGGAACCAGACCAACAAATGTCTCAACGAGCGCCATCACAACGGAAGAACTCGAAATTGAACAAGAATTTACCGATAGCCATTTTGCAAGGCCACATTGGGCTAGGGCCACTACCGAGACACCGGTGCGGATGGGAGACTTGAAAGATTCGGTGGTGGCGCTCATTGATCATGGCTCGGAGATCAACCTCATGTCTCTTGACTTCTATCGAAAGGGTCGCTGGCCCATTAATACTAGGCATGGGTGGAAGATTCGAGCGGCAACCAGGGCGACAGAAGAGCTTCATGGGGCCTGCCCTAACGTTAAGGTAACTATTGGTGACGTTGAGCATGATCAACACTTTTTTGTGCAGGAATCAGCGTCACATCCTGTCATTCTTGGCGAGCCTTACATAACAACATCCCGGATGGAGACAAAGGTACTTGATAATGGTTCCGCATATGCGCGGGTACGAAGCCAAGATGGGACAAGCTCGGTTCAATTCCTCACAGTACGACCAAACCATGAAAGGAATAGGCATAGCTTAGGGAAAGAAGTTAGGGAGGATTTTTAATTCGGGCTATTAGGGAGAGGGACAACAATAGTCCGGGACATCTAACTATGTCCCCAAATCAATGTAATAAAGGTTGTCACCCCATTAATGAAAATGAACTCTTGTTTTCTGAAAATGGGATGTGTAAATTTAACAACATAAATAGAGGAGATATTAAAATAGGAATCCTAGAAAAACAGCTTAGAGAAATCGGGATTATGAGCGAGGAAGAGGCAATAAACGGGTACATGGAGGTGATATCATTTGATGATACTCTTGGAGAAATGGAGGAAGTCATCAAATCGAAACTGCAAGTCAACAAAATGATTCCAATCAACTCAATCGCCTTATACACCGCCATCGACGAATACGAACAAGGTGTCGCGACGGATGAAGTCAAAGTTAATACCAAATACAAAACTGTGGATAAGAAGGTCAAACCTGTGGCTGCTCCCTTGCCTGAAGACAGTTGGCAACGAATAAAGGAGGTAGCACGAGATCCGTGCCTTAGAGACCCGAAAGGAGTAGGGCATGTCTTCACCGACGAAACTCGACGGAAGCTCAAAGTTGGTGGGGGTGAGTTTTTACTTCCCAAAGAAGAGTCCAAGTTCCGGGAAATGTTGGAGCAACATGGGAAAGCATTTGCCTTTTCCCCACAAGAAATCGGATGTGTTGACCCAATGCTTGTGGAGCCAATGGTTATCTTTACAATACCCCATGTGCCATGGAACTTGAAGCCAATTCCGGTTCCAAGAGCTCACATTCCAAGATTGTTGGAGTTGTTAAAAGAAAAGATTAGAATGGGAATCATTGAGCCATCTAATGCGCCTTATTCAAATAGGTGGTTCACAGTGCCGAAAAAGAACGGAGCGCTTCGATTTATCCAAGATATGCAACCGGTAAACAAGGTCACCATTCGTAATGTTGGTATTGGACCCAATGTTGATGAGTTTGCTGAAGCTTTTGCAGGAAGGTCGATTTACTCGATTGGAGACTTGTATTCTGGATACGACCAATTTCAATTGTCTTTGGATAGTCGAGACATCACAACGATGCGGACTCCCATCGGGTTAGTAAGGATGTGTACATTACCGCAAGGGGCAACTAACTCGGTGGCCCACATGATGAACGCCATGAACAAAGTACTAAGAGACTGCATCCCAGATATTACGATGCCTTTCCTCGATGATATCCCTATAAAGGGATGCCCCGAATCAGAGAAGGACGAGTCTTTAGATCAAGATGGATGTCGAAGATTTGTCTCAAACCATATTAAAGACTGTGAAAGAGTGCTAGAAAGACTAGAAGGTGCAGGGCTCACATTCTCTGGAGAAAAATCAGCATTTGGCCAACACGAGATCCTAGTAGTGGGACATCTTTGTGGACCATATGGACGAAAGCCTTCCCCCGCGAAGGTGAATGCTATTCAAGAGATGCGAGAGGAATGTGGAACGCAGACAGAGGTCCGAAGATTCTTAGGAGCATGTGCGTTCTACCACATTTGGATTCCGCACTATGCTCATGTGGCCGAACCCTTGTATAGCTTACTAAAAAAAGGGAGAAAATTCAAATGGGAACCGATACACACGGAGGCAATGAAGAGGTTAAAAGGGCTACTGGTGGCAGCACCAGCTTTAAGGAAAGCTGTCTACAAAGAAGGGACTCGTATCTACGTCACGGTAGATACGAGTCCAACGGGAATTGGATGGGTCATCAGCCAAGAAGGAGAAGATAGCATACGGTACGTCATCCGGTTCGGAGCAAAGGTTCTTAGCGAACGACAACGAGGATACGCCCAAGTAAAGCGGGAACTCTGGGGTATCGTGTCTGCAGTAAAAGTAGACAAGGACTACCTGATCGGGTCAGAGGTGGTAATTGAAACGGATTGCCTCCCAATCCTTGGGATGATCTCCGGATGTGCGACACCAGATCTGGCTATGTTAAGGTGGATCGCTTATATAAAGTCTTTGAACCCGGAGATCCGCCACATTGCTGGGAAGAACAATGCCATGGCTGACATGATGTCAAGAGCAAGATTCAAGGACGAAAGTGACATGGTTTCAGAAGATGAAAACGTCGCCCTCGACTTCTTCAAGGCAGCCCAACTGTCGGCAAAAGACAGAGGCACACCAACACTCCACGCTTTCAATGAGAGCGAGTATGAAGGGGAGTGGTTACTAATCGGAAGATTCTTGAGTTCGATGATGGCAGATGCTTCATGGACGAAGGAGGAGGCTCTACAAATACGAAAGAAATCTTACCGGTACTTTCTGAAGGGAGGATTCCTCTGGCGGCATCCAAAGAGAAGGACAGGGATGCCACGACGAGTAGTGGTGAAGAAAGATGACCAAACAACGTTGATGTCTGAGTTCCACGAAAGTCCATGGGCAGGTCATAGAGGAACGTGGGCAACGTTTGAAAAGCTAAAGGAGAAGTACTGGTGGCCGAGCATGTATAAAGATGTACTACGTTTCGTGTCCACATGCGAAAGTTGTCAAGTACATTCGAGCGTACGTCACCGTGATGGGTTGCGACCAACATACCCACTCACCATACACTTTAAATGGATGGTGGATCTGGTCTCGATGCCAATGGGAGTGGGACAGATGAAGTACTTGGTACTAGCGAGGGAAGACCTGACAAACCAGGTAGAAGGACGAGCCTTAGCAAATAAGACGACGGCAGCCGTGTGTAAATTTCTACTCGAAGAGGTCGTTTGCCGTTACGGATGTGTGGGAAAGATAGTGGCCGACCGAGGAGAGCTAGATGCACACGAAGCAATGGAGCTCTTCGAGCGACTAGGCGTAAACCTCTCCCTCACAACTGCCTATAATCCGGAAGCAAATGGGAAGATCGAGCGAGGGCATGGGCCGATAGTCAAAGCTATCGTACGAGCATGCGATGGTCGAGTTGGGAATTGGCCGCGATTATTGCCCTATGCATTGTGGGCCGATAGAACTACGCACAGTTCCGTGACAGGCTATATGCCAGCAGAGCTCATGTATGGACAGAAACCAATAATGCCCATCGAGAGGACGATCGCCTCATGGGTAGCAATACCATGGGAGAAAGAGATGAGCCGGGAAGAATTATTGGCGGCACGAATAAGGCAACTCGAAAGAAGGCCAGAAGACCTAGAGAACGCGCGAAAGATAATGGAGAAAGCCCGTGTAAAAAATAAGATTCGGTTTGATAAGACACACCGACTGCGTCCCAAGAAGATCGAAGAAGGAGATTGGGTATTGGTCTACGACAATAGCCTAGACAACCAACACAGGACGACAAGGAAGTTTGCAAGAAGGTGGTTTGGACCGTATGTGGTGACAAGTGCCAACGACAACGCCACCTACCACCTCGCGGAGCTAGACGGATCAAGGCTGGCCATACCCATTGCGGGGAAAAGAGTAAAGATATTCAAGAAAAGACAGGATGAGGGTCCTAACCTAGATGACCTCAACAATGAAGATAGTACGACGGGACCCATAAATGTGAGCGAGGTTGATGAGGACATGGAAGAAATTGATTGATCACAGTAGCCGAAATCTCACTCTCACTTATTGGCACGTACCGGAGGACGTGCGGTTTGGTGGAGGCGGATGTCGTGAAGATTTTCGGCAACAATGTGAAAATCGCGTGGAACGAGGGAAATCGAGAAGATGCAATATGCACACGTATAAAATGAGTGATGGTTAAATGTGTATGTTAACACATGAATGTGCACGTGTAATATTGCTTAGGTGTTCATTACAAAAATATATATAATAAGCCTAACGCATACAATGAGGTGCAAGGAAGGGTTTGAACCTTACACCTCTAATATAGGAGGCAATTAACATACCATTAGATTAGGTTATTTCCTTTAAAACTTATTTTCTTCATTGTACTTTTCACACGAACTACCGGTACATGAGAGCTTGGATGAGGTACATGGTCATCATGCATTGCATATGATGCATGAGCGCCAAATGGCAATCATGCATTGCATGCATTTCATGTATTGTATGCATGTACTACACCCTCACATGCATAGATGCATGGGGGGGGGCATCTATATAAGGGGAGAAGGAGGATAATAATAAAAGGGGGGAGCTGGTTATTCGATTGGGGAGTGTGTCTTGTATCTCAACTTTGAAGTCAAAGGTTCAAACCGGGAATTCATCCCATCCGTATTAATCTATTAGTATCTACTTTAATGCTTCTCGCATGCGCTAGTCCTGCCTCCGTTCCATTGTCTTGAACGATCCTTTCGCTCCTCCATCACCACTTGCGGATAGAGGCCGG
>CAKZGI010000433.1 GCA_936914905.1 uncultured Trichormus sp.
TATTGGAGGACTTTAATGGGTTCATCGCTGAGTTAGAAGCCATGTTTTGGGGAGACTGATTGGCAACGAACGACACTCACCAAACTCCACTCATTACAACAAAGAATGTGTGCCGCCTCCATCTATGCTTCGGAGTTTCAACAACATGCGTACGACACCGGTTGGGATGATCAAGGCCTATGAGATCAATTTCGTCAGGGTCTCCATAATGATGTTAGGAACCTCCCCCAAGTTTTTTGGATCCCACGTCACTATCCCAAGCCATCTCCCAATCGGCTCGCTATGACAATCGGATCTATGAATGGCGTCGGGAAGAGCGGGGAATCCGGAGTTCTCAACCCCCCGCTCGGAATGCTCAAGCTGCACGGCTGACTTTGGGAAACCCTCAAAATTGATCTAGCTCACCACCCTCCAATGACACCCATATGCCAATGGATATCGATCGAGCTCATTTTCAACCCCTATCTAGCTCCCAATGACAATATCGATTAGATAATCAACTATGAACACGTTTGCGTGAAGAACAGGTAATATTGCGTAAATAGACAAACACTTGGAATATTCTCTAAGCAATTTGGAGTTTTTATGCAACTATTCAAAATACCTTGATACCAGTATCAAGGGTTTCCGAAATGCTCCAACAAATAATGCAATTTTTAACATAATCAATTAAATCTAAGAAATCCAAAACCAGTCAAAAAATGCTCATTGAAGTTGATGACATAACGAAATCAAGTTTATACAATTGGAGTGACTCAAAAAATAGTATATATTCGATTGGATTACATTTTCAAAAAAATGGGTAATGTGCATGGCTTATTAATAGAGAACTTTCGAAAATAGAGGTAACAAAATACATGGGAGTTTTACAATTTATACGATCAGTCATTGCTCTCAGAAGCACTAGCATTGTTGGTCTCCATATTTGAACTATCATCTTCCTCTGAACTATTAATCAGAGCATCCTCCTCATCTAAATGAAGACCAACATCTGCAACATTATGTGTTCTGCTTCTTGTTTGTATATCTGATGTTACCTTAAGCTTTTCTTGAATCATAGCAATCGTTGATTTCCTAAGATGGCCCGATTTAGTTAATGTAAAATCATAGAGAATCACATCAACCTCCTCCAAATGTAACGTAGAAACCCGTCGTACAGTCTTCCTTTTTCTTTTGGCATTGGAAGGGGCTGCAACACTCATCATTTCCAATAAATATTTTCCAGTAAATGCATTGAGACTTGTCGTGTGGTACCAATGAACTTTTAGTGATAATAGGAGCGTTTGACTTTCATCTTTAATCAATTCTATAACTTTAGCAATCCAAAATGGATGGCCTAACTCATCGTCATCTACCAGAGTAACAATTAATGACCCTACGCTTATTTCCTGCAAGTTACCATGCCATCTAGCCTCGGTTTCTCTTGACATTCTAGGCCCTACATATATGTCTCTTTGTTGAGGATGAATTAATCTTCCCAATTCATCTAGAAGAGGATCTGAGCATAATGTTGGGTATGTCTTCCCAAAAGTCCATGTGAAAGGAATTGTAAGTGGCCAATGACCTTCTAAGAAAGAATTAATTATCTTGTGTTGATCATGAAAGAAAACATCCCACCATGACACATCTTGATCTCCAGCATATTTCTTTGCATGCTCTATATATTTTTTCTTTACTTCGAGGGATTTCATCCATATTTGTCTTAGTTGATCTTGATCATCACGATCAACAACAAGCATCTTTCTATCTTCATATGGCATTTGTTCGGCACCATGCATTATTGTAGAAACTGGTATTTGTACCAAAAATCGGCATTCACAATGTGGTTCCCACTGGGTCGACGATGAATATTGTTTTGCATATAGTAAGGTGACATTTTCTATTTCGACCCATTTCACCAAGAACACGTGGTTGAAGCTGATGTTGTGCAATTGAGCAAAAACTCTGTTGGTATCATTATCTATACCAAGTGCATATCTTTTGAAATCATACACCTCCAAGAGATGCATTATCTCTGGTTTTGGTGTATAAGCTTCACTTATCAACTTACTCAGTACTGGTAACGTGAATGCATCATATCGTGACAACTTCTTAGAGAATGTGCTAAACATTTGATCAATGTGATCATGAGTATGGCCGACCAAGAGAAAGTTCACCTTTATCTTCTTAAATATCCCATTCTGTACCAACATACTTAGATAGCCAAATACGCTAGAATTTTTATTCTCTCTTGAAGTATTATCAAGTTGTACATACAACACTGGTGGCAATGGGCCGTTCCAAGATTGTAATACTCTATGCATTATTGTTATTGTAAGGTTTGGATCATTATGGACATTAGGGTATGTAAGAAACACATATGGTTTGACCACCGTATGATATGTCAAACAACCGACCAAGTGCATCTGTACAAGACACTCTTCACTAATGTCTTTTGGAAGCCGAGCAAAATGGGGCAAACAAGTTTTTTTTTATCCATGCCATCTATCATTAGACACATGTATCGACCAGGACATTTTAGAGCTTTATCTCTATGGTGCATGGCCTTCATCCGTTCTTGAGCTTGACCATCTCTGTGTTCTTTCAAAATTCTTTTGTATTTTTCTCTTTGAGCATCATCATTTCTTGTTGCTTTTATCAAGCTTTTTACATTTGCACAGAGTGCACAAACACCCATTCTTACCTTACGTGGTATCATTACATTGTCAAACTTCATTTTCCACAGCCTAGTGAACTGGCTATAACGTACATATTTTTCTCCTTGGCTCTCCATCTCATCCTTATAGATCTGGAATAACTCATCTCGTGTGTAGTTGTCTGATAAATGCAACCTTCCAGTTGTAGGCATAACCTCACAGTGCAATCTGAAATAATGCCGCATCCAATTAATTGCATATTGACCAACCAGTCCTTTACCACTGGCTTCTTCAAATTCATTTCGAGGAAAACAAGTATCTCTAGATATACAACGACGATGGATCCTATTTAGCCTCATATTGCCAAGTCCGAATACAATCTTGAATGCTTTTCAACAACACCTATCACTTATATTTAGATAGTACTCAAAAGAAACCTTATTACGTGCTGACAAATCTTGTAGTAATTGTAAACGACCAGCAAGAAATGTGTCTTGCTCTTCACCATTGAGTGAAAGATAGCCAAGTCGAATTTGTTTCAAACCCCTCCTCCCAATCTTAGATAAACATTCACTTAAACAGCAGTTCTTGGCACTATCTATGATGAGTTGACGCTCACTTGTTAAGAAATCAAATCTTTTCGCACTCACATGTCGAGGAATCCTCTCGAAGCGTAGGGGACCAGTCGATGAAGAAACCTCTGGATCATCCACTTCATCCACAGAATGTCTTAGAGACCCATCTTGAATATTTTGGTTTATAGAATTGTGTGTTTGTTCAGAAATACTATGAATTTCATTGTAATCCTCTACGGAAATCCTAGAGTCTAAAGAGATTGCATAAGGCTCAATAGAAATCCTCGAATCAAGAGAAACAGAGGCAATTGGAAATAAGAGAGCCACATAATCTTCATGTCCAAAATTTGAAGAAGAAGATGAAGATAAATCCACATGCAACTGTGGTTCCCTTCTTGGTTATGGTGGACCCCAACCAATGTGACAATATTCATAACTTTGATATTTCTAATCCAGAGAAGTATGATTATTTTGTCATTGGTGGTTCTCATTCAGCAGAGGCAAGAAGGCAGTTAGTTAAGGAGCATCCAACAACTTATTTCTTCAAGTACGCTGAATGTAAGATATATGTTGGTCTCATTGTAGATGAAGCAAAGCTACTTGCTTGGGACCACAACAACGATAATGACTATAGACAAAAGATGTCTTCTATTGAAAGAATTAGATTCTTTCATTATGAATATCTTGATGCATTGCAGCGATATGGTCAGAAGCTTCATCCTGGATTACGCCGTCAGTGCTTGAATGAAGAAGGTATTGTTATTGATGATTCAGTGAAATCTGATGGACTTCGGAAGTATGAGCCGTGGTTCCAACTTGCATTTAGAGATGGCATAGTTTGGGATTTACAAGACCAAATTTTTACGATGTGGGAGAACAAAGAAGTGAAAGGACAAAAGGTGAGAAAAGGGAAAATCGACCCACAGATGGAAGCGAAGGGGATCAAAGGAAAAAACACTGACTACACAATTGAAGAGGCAGCTGAAGATATGAAGTTAACGCCTTGGAGAGCTCTGCAAGGGATTAAAGATGAAACCCTACTAGTGTCTGTACTTTCTCGAGTAATCTCCAAGGAACTAAGCTTGGATGATATGGTCCTTGAATTGTCGAAGTAAGTGTAACAATTATATTTGAGAATTAGTTTTATTGTGTTTAGTTATAAAGCTAATACTATTCTATGTGTAATGTTGTAGTCATAAAGTTTATATGAAGATTCAAGAGGTGATGATGAAGAAGCTCGATTGCTCAACTTGGGAAAAAGTGGAGGAGCAATACCCAATTACCTCTTCATATAAATCACTACAAGAATACTTTATCGTCTTTAGAGATTGGGTATGGTTAAAACTTATAATATTTAACAGATTGTAGATTATTTCGTATGTAAACTAACTTGGGTTGTTATGTTAAATAGAAACCTAGTCGAGGGAAAGGAGCAACTGGAAAGAGTAGTGATTGCCCTGAGGTTTTCAACTACCATATCGAGCGAGCTCGACAAGAAAAGACTCGATTGTTAGCTAAGAAGATGGATCAAGATACCATGGGAATATTGAAATCCTTCTCTCATCCTGTAAATAGTTTACATTCTCTCTCCTATGGTGTTTTTTGTGGAGATGTCTCAGATATGTTGCGGTTATTACCTCGCAAAGAGTACTCATTATTGATAGCAGACATCCCATATGGGTTCCGAATGGCTGGATCTATTAATGATGAAGAGCCTTTCAAATATAATCAGCTTGAGAAGATGGTTAAAGAATTTGCACAACTGACAACGGCACCATTATGGAGAATAGTTATATTTCATAGCCGTGACCAGTCATACTCAGTGTCAAAAGCCCTGATGACAATCTGCCATGCAGTGGAGGGACTCACATGGTAAGTACTTTAATCCATATTATACTTGTTAAGACCAATATTAGACCAATATTCATTGTTTTCTAATTCGTTTTTCCTAGGGTTAAGACAAATGTCAACCGTGGTCCCTCAATTCGGTTTGTTAGTAACACCGAATTAATGACCGTGGGCTACTATGATGAAATACGCAAAAAACGAGTGCGGGAGCATTGTAATGAAAACGGTTTATCAAGCACGTTTTATTGCCCAGCGGTTACAAAAAAACTACGACATGTCGCCGGTGACAAATCACTTGTGAACCCATATAAAAAACCACAGAGGTTGATCAATCGCCTTGTTGAGATCTTTTCCAATGTTGATGATTGGGTTCTAGATCTTTTCTCAGGCACAAGTATTTTGAATTGCTTTTTACTAGTTGGTCTTTACGAAATACATCCTTATCGTATGTTAAACGAGGTGCTCTTTTATTATTGAGCAGGAACAACACTTGCGTGTGCACTTAAATTATTCTGAAATTGTATTAGCCATGAGAAAGATGAGACCCAAGTCAGTTTCATTAAGATGTGTGTAAATGGTATATGGGAGTGTCCCGATGCTGATCAGGAGGTTGGGGCTAAACATGTTGGAGATACTGAGAGGTACCAATGTGCATCACGTGAACCTATGCCACCTTTGGCTAATGAAGCCGGTGAATTGGGTGATCTTGAAGATGAACCAATATGTAAGTTATTGAACCATGGAGAAGAAAATGAGCCTAATGAGGAGACCTCTAATCAAGTCAACGAGGATACCACCACTGTGGAAGATGAAACTGAAGATTTGGCATTGCTTTGAACTTTTGATTATTATAAACTCGAATTACATGTTTCCAAAACATTGTGTAACTTGAACTCGAATTACATGACTCTAGTCTGTTGTTGGTAATTTTTAATATATATTTGAGTTTGTTTTAATATCAGAATGTTTGTATTTGGTCATATTTAGTGTATTATTATGATATTATGCCTTTTAATTCGTAAGTATTGCTAAAATTTGTCATGATAATCTTACTTCTATTTTGAGGATTTTGCACTGTTAACTTTAGCTTAAAATTTTCTATGTTTCTTGGATTATCTCAGTATTGCAAAACTTATAGGTTTTTAAGATTTCAAACAACAAGACAACTTCTTTAACGTGCTGCATACACAACTTTACATTTTTCTAGATAATTTATACTTGATTTACATTTTTCTAGATAATTTATACTTAATTTCTGGGCTTATACGTGATTTATTCAAAAAGTAGAGAAATACTCTTTATCTAGATTTTGGTCTAAAAAAAATACAAATATATAAATAATCCAAGTAAATTAATCTATATTTCAAATTTACATTACCGCAAATTATCCCTAAAACCTTCACTATCCAAAAATTAAGCTATTTTGGAACATTTGAAGAGAATCTTAAAAGAGAACACGCAATATTGCCTGTTCTTCACGCAAACATGTTTTACGGGTGTGGTACCATTTTTGCTCATTTGTTTCCTCTTTTCTTGCACGGGCTTGGATTCATCGTTACGAGCGCTTAGTCGCGTTTACGTCGTTGCATGCCTCTCCGTAATGTCTCCATCATCAGATGCCGAGTCGCAATCAGGCTTCTTCCGGATTACCACCTTGGTACACGAT
>CAKZGI010000434.1 GCA_936914905.1 uncultured Trichormus sp.
CCGTTGGTGCCGTATCCGAGAAATATGCATTTCACGGACCGAGGTGCCAGTTTTTGACGAACCACCTGTTTCCTCCAAGGGTTGCCTTTTTCACCGCATTCGATCAAAGAGATCGTCGGACAAATCCTTCTTTGCGACTCTGAGAAATGTTTTGAGTGGCATTTCAATTGTCCCTCAAAGTCTAATTGATGGAAATCTGCTACACAGTACCATGGTATACTTAACCCATGCCCCCTGGTTTGTTACTTTCAAAGGGTGGGAGAACCCAAGGTACAATTCATCAATTAATCATCGATGGGTTTAGGGTTGAACATTCTATTACTGTGCTCCATGGTATGCAAAGATTTTATAAACAGTGCATTCATTGAACTCAATGCTATACAACATTAGCAATCGCTTTCTCTCCCATTCAAGTTTCGTTTGTCTTTGGTTTTAATGTCAACTTTTGCTTGTTATAGAAAGGAAAACATCAGAGGTATATTGCCAATGGGTAAAGCCAGATGCAGTGGTGAACCATACAAGGAAATGAAAAGCTAGAAACTATATTATCAAGAAAGATTGGATAAGATAACAATAGTGTGCCAAATGTTGGGCATTGTATTAGAAAGGGTCACCAGCTTGTATGTGTGCGCATGTTCACCACTTGACACTTGTGCACATTAGTTGTTTGGTGATCATGCATCAATCAACATAAGTTGATATTACATCCATAAATTTCTCTCTCTCTCTCTCTCTCTCTCTCTCCATCCTTTGAACAGAAACAGATCTTGACGGCTCTACGAGCCTGAGAGCGATGGAAGGTTCTGGTGGACACTCAACGACACAGCAGAGGAGCTCTACAGCAGCAGCCTCGTCTTCCACTGAGGGCATCGGCCTTACCATAGCTTTCACGCAGGAGGAGAACTTACAGTTTAATGAGGAGGTCAACCGTCTATCGTTGCATTCGGTCATATGTCGAGTGCTTGGCTCACGTCCAAGTCGGGGGGAACTTCGAGACCTTCTACAGGGGACCTTACAAGCTGAAATTGGCAAGGTATGTGAAGTTCATTTTATGGGAAGAGGTTTTTATCATGTGGAATTAGAAACCCCCGAGTCTGTATCGAAAGTCCTAGCTATGTCGCCGTTGGATCTTAGAGGCGCCAGAGCTGTCATGTATTCATGGGAACCAGGGTTTGACCCAAGCGGAAAAATGTCGTTTCCAATTACAGTCATATTCCCGGGTATACGTCGTGAATATTTTCCTATGCTTACATCAGTCGCAAGCAAAATAGGGGCTGTTCTAGAATATTCGAATAATCGGTTGGGTTTGCCATCAAGAAGAATATTGGTTCAGTCACTTTCGGAGCTACCTACAAAGATATTCTTGCCAAAAGTAGATGGAAGTAAGTTAGAGCAAAAAGTGGAATATGTGGGTCTGCCCAATCAATGTTTTTATTGTCGCCATGTTGGGCATATGGCCAAGGAATGTTCCAAAAGAGAATATCAATTTAAAACGTATGCTAATATGGGGAAATTGGCCACTAAAATCAGCCAGTGGAAAGGCCTCGACCGCAAACGGTTGTCGATAAAGGAAAAGCCAATTCGCAATGGGTTCCAGTGAGTGCAAAACATACTTTAAGTGCCCTTAACTCAGCAAGACCTCAACAAACCTACACGCAACAAGGAAACTTATATGAGGTATTAGGGATGGATGTTGAGCTAGAGGATGCAACAATGAATAAAGGAAAAAGAGTCGATATACCAAATGACAAAATTACAAAGGAGGTAGGACATGCTTTTAGCCCCTCTCTGGATCATGGTAAAAATGGTAAGGAGGCGACACACCAAGAACATTCCAGTCTAGAGGTTGTTGAATTACCTCAGGTTGTACATTAGCATCAAGTGCAGGTGTGTCCGGAATCGGGAGTAGGGAAGGATGACTCTTGTACACCCAATGATAAATTTGTATTCGGTACAAAAATGGGAATTCCCGGGACAGGATCAAGTAAGGGCAGTGTAAGATCTATTAAAAGATCTTTAAGATCCACTAATACAGGGTCATCAGTGGCAATTAAAACTGCGGTTATGAGCAGGGAGGATGGGAAAACACAAGGGTTCTCTACTTCGAACTATGCAGCCTTGTATGGAAGTGAGTTTATGAGATTCCTAGGTATGCCAGAGGGATTCCAACCCGCGCAAACTAGGATACACATTATGATCAAGCAAGAGAACACGGTTAATGGGCATTTGATGGGGTTTTCTTTCCCCTTGTGCGGATATGATCACATGTCTTGGAATGCCCAATCAGTTTTGGATGCATTGCAAAAGCAAGTATGTTATTTTGCGCATTATGTGAAAAGTGAGCAATTATTGATGGTTATTCAACACGCATGGCATTCTGCGACTGTGGAAGTTATCCAAAGTTTGGATGGTGCAAGTCGTAGACATATGGTGATAACCTTATTATCTACAGCAAGGCTGAACCAAGAATACACATATGTGCATGAGGACAGTTTATCTGAAGGTCGGGTGAAAGCAAGGGGTATTCATCATTTAGCATTCATCAGGGAAGGTTCCTCAGTCATTAAGGCATGTATTAAAGATATACTGGATGTTGAGAATCCTCATGGCAAGGAACCAATGTTGAAAGCAAGACGGTTAGCCGAAATCTCTTTGTAATCATAAAAACATGAGAATACTATCTTGGAATGTACAGGGGTTAGGAGGCTCACTGTGTCGACGTTACAGGGGAAGACTCCGACAAGATTTACGGAAGTGTATTGTTGGTGGGGATATTGATATGATGCTCATACAAGAGCACCATTTAAGCGACCGACGTATTAGTCGTTATGGTTGTTTTCTACCAGGCAATTGGGAAATGTTTTGGTCAGCAGCCTATGGTCCAATGGCCTCACAAGGAGGAGTGTGCATAGCAGTACAGGACAAGTATAAATCATGGATTACACAAAAACAAGTAATAATACCAGGTAGAGCCCAGTATATGGTCTTTCAAGATGAAGTAAATAGTTGGGGATTACTTAATGTGTATGCACCGAACCATGTGTCAGCAAGAATAAAATTTTGGCAAGATATTCTCCAAGCTTTGCCTCAGGTAGACAATTGGTGTGTAGCCGGGGATTTCAATATGCTAGAGGATCCAGCTGATAGATGTGGTGGTAGCACATTGACGATTTCCGGTCAAGAATTGGCTAACTGGGAAAGGCTAAGTCTCTCACTTCGTATCTCGGATGCTTGGCATTTACACTCTTTCAGTAAAGAGCGTGAATCCTTAAGTTTCTCTAGATCAGATAGGAGACTTGCAGGTGCAAACCTGTCAAGGATAGACAGGTTTTACGTCTCAGACTCATTTGCAGATAAGGGAGGTTCAATTAAAATAATGTCGGGAACTGTGTTTTCTGATCATGCACCGGTTATTCTTACTTTGGCCAATACTAGAAACAAGCAAAGCTTTCATCTAAAAATTCCAGAGGATATATTGGTAAATGAGCAATACTCTGAGCAAGTTCACAAAATATGGATTGAATCTTTTAGAGATGGAGATAGGCCAGAAATGAGCTTAGCAAATGCTATCATGTCACTCTCAAGGTTCTTTCGTGAAGCTGCTATGCAACAAAGACAGGCATATAAAGCACGAGAAAAGAGGATGAGACATGCTCTTATATCGCTTCAACGTCTCCAAGAGAAGTATCCAAGTTGTGGGTGGGTGGCACACAAAATAGCGTTAGCCATGGGTGAAATTCAACAGATCCAAGATGTGTATTATAAATTTCAATATTATCAATCAAATTCTAAATGGACTCAGGTCGGGAATAAAGGGACAGGTGAGTTTTTTAGAATAACAAGACCAAGCCAATCACATAGTTCTGTGAAACATTTAAGGACTGAAAATGGTGAGATTATATCAGATCATACGCAAATGAGGCAGTTGGCTTCGAATTTTTATAGTCATCTGCTATCGGCTGAGGCGGAAACTGATGATATAATCTCTAGCAGGAACCAAGTGTGGGGTACAATACAAAAAAGGGTTAGTCATCATATGAATGAAGCCTTAAACGCTAGGTTAGTAGTGGATGAATTAAGAGAAGCTTTAGAGTCATTATCGAAGCACAATTGTCTCGGGCAAGATGGACTTACACCAACCTTCTTCCTCAAGTATTGGGATTTGATGAAGTTTGAGCTGTGTGCGGCGTTTCAAAGGATCTTGGACATGGGCCAAACACCAAAATGTATTACTAATGGTCTCATTTATCTCATTCCGAAAGGGGACGGTCCATCAGAGGATATTCGCAAATGGAGACCAATTACAATCCTCAATACAAGTTATAAAATCTTGGCTAAAGCGATTAGTAGACGCCTTCAAGGATTTATGCCAGAAATTATTCATGCTTCTCAAACGGGGTTTATCAAACAGAGGAGTATATTTGATAATATATTCACATTTTGGGAAGCAACATCATTAGCAATGAAGCAAAACCAAAAGTTGGCAGTGTTATTACTTGATTTTGAAAAAGCATATGATAGAGTGGACTGGAATTTCTTGGAGGGTACAATGTTATGTCTTGAGTTTGATAAAAGCTGGATATTCGGAATTTCAGCATTATATCGTAATGCATATAGTAGAGTAATATTGGCAGGGGATGTTGGTAATTCTTTCCTTATCACGAGATCGGTCAGGCAAGGCTGTCCATTGGCTCCATTTCTGTATCTATTTTTTACAGAAGCATTGCACACATATATAAATGCACAAGTGACTGGTATCAGAGGGCTTATTATGCCAAGCTCAGAGGAAGAGATATTAGATGCTGAATTCGCTGATGATACAACTTTGTACCTTGATGGTGACATAAGCAATCTGAATCGTGCTCGTTCATCACTCTCAACATTTTGTTGTGCCTCGGGCGCATTCATCAATTGGTGCGTTCTGGATAGAATTTGGTCAGTCAAACCCTCCATTTTGGTATCTTGATCCACATCGTTGGATCCCTTGGGGGACTGCGGTTAGATGTCTAAGTTGCCAGGTTAGTATTGAATTATCTCCTGAAACAAAATTGCACCTTTTCTCTTGACGCTATGTCGGAACGTTCTGTTTGGGAGCTCGGCCAGGTTATTGTCGACTGGTAGGGTGGTGTTGGCTAATCAGGTATTGCTATCTTCCATGTGGTATGCATCCTGTAGTGTCGTCTCAAAGTCTTCCATTGCAGTCATTAGGAGCTTGATCAAGAATTATTTGTGGTCTGGGTTGGAAGAAGGTCGAGCTAGGGCCAAGGTGGCTTGGGATGTTATTAAGCTACCACTATCCCAGGGTGGATTGGGTATTATTGATCCACTTGATCAGTCTCGAGCATTACTAGGCAAGTTGATTATCAGGGGTTTTCTTCCAGGAAAAGAACCATGGAAAGCACTCTTTTATAGCCGTATACATCGGAGCACGCCACCATATGGAAAACCATGGCCTAACGACCCTAGGTGGCTATTCGTGTCTTTTCCTCCAGCTCCAGCTTCACGGCGGTGGGAGGATAGGTTTTTTACAGGGTTATTTAAAGCTTGGGCTCAAATACGCAAGGCCCTTATTAGCAAGCCACCCTCCACGCAGGATGAGTTGCTTAGACAACCCATGTTATGGAACCCATTATTTCTTTCGGAAAGTGGGCAAATGTTGGGTGCTAGACCGCGATTAGCATGGGGCAAAATAGCTGAAGGACCAGCTCGTTCATTGAAATCTTGGTTATTATTTTGTGATCTACAAGAGGAGGAGAAATTGGAGTATCTACAACGGATACGGGGAGGGTTGCTTATGTATCAACAGGTACAAGAAGTTCTCTCCAATTGTGATGCACTTAATTCAGAGCTGACTATATCAAGATGGTTAGGAGCATTCACGAGGCTTGATGTACTGATAGCAGTAAGAGCTTACGATAATGATGGGAGATTTTCTTCTTTTGAGGTGGATGGTGATGGTCGATTGAAAGCCACTAACGTTGAGTCATATCTTATAGCTGATGCACATCTTAAGGATGTTAGAATTGTGGCCTACGATGATTATAAATGGTATGTTCACCCATCTCCAGAAGAGATAAAACCACATTGGAAAGTATGGGTATATGGACGCACACCAATATTGAGGCTGCAATGGGATCCTGGGGAATATTTTTGGGTGGATCCATATTCGGGAAAGAAGGTGACTTTCTTTCAATATTCAGTTAAATTCGGTCGTCGCATATTATCTGAGTCAAGTGCTAAGAGGCCAACCGCATTTCACTATTGGATCCAACAAGGTTTGATCCCAGAGTTCATCTTGGGGTTTTGGAAATCCTTGTGGGAAAGGAAGCAAGCCAGGAGAATCATCATGTTTCAATGGCTTTTAGTTCATAAATCTATTGCAGTCGGGTCGTGGTTGCAAGGATCAAGATGCCCGACAAATTGTCAACTTTGTGGCTATAACCAGGAAACTGCCTTTCATTGTCTATGGGAATGTCATAAGGCTCAACAAATATGGGCTCGAGCTATGAGAATATTGGTATGTTTCTCGATTGTGGGGGCATTCTCATGGGGTAATGCTATATGGTCTTCTTTGAAAGCAATATCCTTTACTTATGAGGCTGGGCACGATTCACATATGTTTAAGGTGTCCCATAGTGGTGTCAAAAGAGTGCCAATGACTGTCACACCATCACAAGAGTTTCCATCGGGAGTCCAACAAGTGTGGGAAGTTTGTAGTTCAACTATTATGTGGTATATTTGGAAGGCCAGATGCACTAAAGTATTTGAGGGAATCTCAACACCACCAGTAGAATCAGTAAGTGGAA
>CAKZGI010000435.1 GCA_936914905.1 uncultured Trichormus sp.
TTTGTTTCCTCCCTTATGAAGCCGAGACTTCGTTTTGGTTTCAGTAAAGAGAGAAAATGGTCAAGGAAAAGAGCTTTGAATGGGATCATGTAACGATTGTAAAAAAACTATAAAGGTATGCATGTGATTCAATGCAAACATTGATACATACCATAAAAAAGTAGATTAACTCATGATCATGTTGAGAAGTTGGTTACATACATACAAATAATTGTCAAATTAAAATAATTAAAGAAAATGGATTATGCCTTATGGAAGTTACTTTTGATATGATTAACATAGAAGATAATGATGCTCGACTTTTGATAAATAAAAAACAACTCTATTCATTGGAGAAAATGATGAGGCCCATAAGGATACTATTGACAGTGTCGATGATGATGTAATTGATGAAGATAATCGTGATTAGCGTAATAAGTTAGGCATACCAACAAAATTTAAAATTTTAAACCTTGGAGTTTAATTTTGGTGATATGATCGTGTTACTTCAATTTTAAGTTTTTAGTTTAAATTAGTGATTTAATATGATTTTGAACTTTAGTAATGTAAAAATTCTTTCTTTATTATATTTATATTATGAAATTTAGTATTTTAAAAACGAATAGGTTTGAATGATTCTTGAGACAATTTTACATTTACGAATTTCACAAACATCAGGAATGGCAAATGACACGAATTTCATGCATAGGTAGAACTATGATTAGTATAGCAAATGACACGAATTTCATGCATAGGTAAAACTACGATTAGTATAGATGTATGTAGGCATGCATGCAATATATACGTACGTACTTTGAATCAAGGTTGGAAAATACTGAAGTTATCGCTATTTCGGGTATGTATATTGTATGTATGTACTTGTTTATGTATACATGTGTGGCTCTCCGGGTCAATCAACCCTAAGCCACCTTTAGACTTAGGAAGAGTTAGCGTAGACCAAGTTACCTTTGCTCTTGTGAAACCACCCTCTCCTCCGGACCACAAAAAATTCCTTATTAATATTTGGATGTGCCCTACAGTTGATCTGACAAAAATCCAACAAGAAGTGACATGCCACATTGTAGACAAAAGTACATGATTTACAATAACAATCCTGCCAGCCCATGTCAATCGCTTCGAACTCCAATATAACAATTTCCTTCTGATACAATTTAAAAGTGGAACAAGCTGAGTAGCCGGAGAAATGTTTACCCCGACTTGACAACCCAAATAGCGAACTGACTCACCTTCAGGGATCCATCGAAAGTGCGGGTGGGGACACCAGTTTGGAACTGAACAGTTCCCAATCCAAAAACCAATGGTTTTATTCCAGTTCAATCTTGCACCTGACCCATTACAAAAAACACTTAATGCTCTTTCCAGTTTGACTAAATTCTCCAGCTTACCATTCATATGAAGAGTAGTATCATCAGCAAATTCGGAGTCCAAAAGTTGTGCAGACAAGGAAGGCAACTGCAATCCCTGCAGTCCTATAACATTCGATGTAATAAAGGAAGACATCGACTCAGCAAAAACCAAAAACAAGTATGGAGATATCGGACAACCTTGCCTGACAGAACGAGACAACTTAAAGGAAGGCCCTTTACCTCCTGCTAGCATGACTTTACTAGTAGCAGTATAATACAAGGAAGATACTCCTCTCACCCATCATGCAGAAAAACCCATCTTAATCAATGTGCCTTCCAAAGAAGACCATTCAACACAATCGTATGACTTTTCAAAGTCTAAGAGAAGAATTGCAAGCTCTTGATTACTTTTCTTGGCAATAGCTACCGCTTCCCAAAATGTAAAAATATTACCTAAGATACTTCGTTCCTTGAAGAAACCAGTTTGAGCACTATGAATGATAAAAGGTAGAACCTCAAGAAACCTTATACTGAGTGCTTTCGCATAAATCTTATACACCGTATTTAGCAACGTGATCGGCCTCCATTTAGAAACATCTGCTGATTGCCGGTCGCCCTTAGGAATCATGTAAATAAGACTTGCAGCCATCGGTACCGGCATATGGCCAGTTTCAAAATTTTCCTTGCACACTAACTGGAATCTTTCACCAATAATCCCCCAATATTCTTGAAAGAAAGTCACTGAAAGACTATCCTCACCAGGGCAGCTATGTTTTGGAAGAGCCCACAACGATGTCCTCAACTCCTCACTTGAGAAAGGAACCACAAGTTTCCTATTCATATTAGGCGGCACAATTTCATTAATATGACTCCAAATTTGATTTCTACACTCCATAACCTGTTGTGACAGAGGTTCAGCTGTTAAAAGGTGCTCATAATATCTAGTTTCTATCATACATATCTCTGTAGCATCCTTATAAAGTTGACCACTATCATCTAACAATGCTTGAATTGGGTATCTGATAAACTTTTTGGCTGTGCATTTAGAAAATTCCTTAGTAACCTTATCCCCAACTATAATCCAACTAGATGTTGCGTTAAAGTAGAAAAAGTCTGCTCTCATTCTTTCATGCATTTGTATTTCACCTCGAGTTTGAGAAAGAAGAACCTCTACGCCTTCGTAATTGGGCATTCTCTCTTGCAAGCTTTGCAATGAACCAAGGGAGGCACGAAGTGATTTTAGTTTTCGTCCATAGCTTTGAAATCGTAATTTAGCTTGCTCCAACAACTTTTCCCTCGACTCATATAACAACAACAAAAACTTCTCCACATTTGTACCTGCAATGTCTTGAAACTGATTCCAAATGTTCTCAATAGTTGGACAAAGTGAAGCATCCTTGATCAGTGCATCCAAAATTCTTAAATTTACATCATTATTTCTTCTTTCATCCAAGACCGTGAGACAAACTGGAGCATGATCAGAAAAAGTCATGCCAGCGATAATACTACCAAACCACCCGAATCCTGAAAATAACTTGATAGATAAAATCTATCTAGTCTTGACATATTTACGCCTTCACTTCTCCGATCAGATCTTGAATAGGACAGGGAGTTTACTGATTTCATGAATGCTGGAGAGTACCAAGCATCGATAATTCCAACTTAAAACAAACTCTCTCCCAACATGCTAATTCATGTCCATGAATGAGAGTTTGCCCTCCACCCGCTCTATCATTGAAGTTCTCAAGCATGTTGAAATCTCTACCTATGCACCAATTATCCACGATAGGCAACACATCATATAGCTGAGACCAAAACTCAATCCTTTCTGACACACGATTTGGTGCATATACATTGAGGCACCCAAATTGTATGTCCCTTACTTTCAATAATACATATTGTGCTCGGCCGGGTATCAATTCAGAATAGTGCAAAATCCCTTCCTTCCAATGAGAGTGAATTGAAATACAAATGCCAGCATTTGAACCATGGTCACCGATCCCAACTAACCAATATGTACACCAGTTACCCTATAATATAGAGCCATATGAAGCACATATACGTTCATTTAGGTGATGCTCCTGGATCATCAAAATATCTATTGGGCCACCAATACTCACATTTTGCAATTCAAACCGCAACCTTCCACGCATACAAGTGGCCTCCCAACCCTTGTACATTTCATGAAACAATTCGCATTTAAACCTTTTCTATTGGTGCCTCAACAGCACCCACATTCACCACATGCTTACTTGCTTTCTGTTTAAATGACTCTCTACTATCTACATCACTGTCCATTCTTGCATTACACACTTGCCACCAATAATAATGCCCCAGGGCTTGCATTTGTACATCCGTCACTTCATTAACATGTATGCACAAATACCCCAAAGTCTTCTTCTCATAAGAAGGCCAACTAATGATCAAATGTCTTATTCCATCCTTATCCAACTTAATACTACAAGAAATTGTAGTACTTGACCACTCCATTAGAACCAACTTAGAAAGGGTTTCTTTTTTAAGTTGATATGCAAAAAAGGAAATTTGTTCCCTCACCAAATTATGACCATCCACTTTATCCCAATCACAATTGTGAGGAGCACCTAACATAAAAGAAAAGCCTCCAAGAAGTTTACTCATTCCATCCACCGCGTCTGATTTCCAAACTACATGTACTCTAATAGGCGCAGGTTCAAGAACACCCTGGTCCTGAAATTGTTTCGTAAATGCAAGGGGAAAATTCACTTTACCATACTGAGCATTTAAAGAGCTTACATCGCTTACTTCCAAAATCCTATAATTCAAAATGATCATTTGATTAAAATCAGAGTCCAGCCTTGCATGATCCCCTCTTGCTTTAACAGATCTCTTTTTTGGCCTCCTATTTGCTTTACCATTCAAAGAATTCTCTGATAAACTCGGAGCTTGGAAGGTAGGAGGCTGAAATACTTGAGAAGATTCCCAAGAAATGGTCTTTGTTAGTTGAACTTCTTGAAATAGATATTTGTCGCTTCCTTCCAATCTTCTTGTGGATAAGTGTTGTGCCATCTTCTTGTGGATAAGTGTTGTGCCCTCACCACTATGCTGCCCATTCACCATCGAAGAATGCTCACCACAATGTTGTTCATTCAATATCCGAGAACGCTCACCACAATGCTGTTCATTCAACATTAGAGGGCATTCACCCCCCTTAGGTGGCACATCGTTGCTACATTCCTTTGATACTTGCATGAAATTTACCTCTTTTTGTAATGCCTCAAACCTATTACTTACGGAAACAATGTTGGTGCATTTATCCTCATGTGAATTAACAAGCGGAGGAAATTGCCTTGTCCTTCCAACAACTTGCCATTCCTCTCCCTTCTCGCCTAGATCAACATTCTTTTCATTGTCATTACATACCTGCTCAAGACCAGCATTTCCTTGCAAATGATCTTGCATATTTAATTGAGTCTTAGCTCCCTTACCCTTATTCATTTTATCCCTCCTTCTTTCACAATCATTCACAAAATGACCAACCTGGTTGCAGTAAAAACATTGATTAGGGAGCCCAATAAACTCCACTTTTTGTTCCATTCTTCCACCATCACTTGTAGGCAGATATATAAAATGCGGAAGACGATGAATCTTTCGCACTAAAACCCTCACTGAAGGGAGAGAAAACGTTTGATCATTCTGAACCCATTTCCTCTCCCCTTGCTTCAAAACCAAACCTATTTGTCTTGCAATATAATAAAGAAAGGGCAAGTACTCCTTTCTCAAGTCGGGAAAGTCCATAGGTACTTGAAACAGTGCCATTTCGGAGCAAATGGCTTCTTCGGGAGAAAAGCCTTGAATTCATCGAGTAGAGAAAACCGAGGCACCATTTAACTCCAAAGGATTTTCCTTAACCATTTCATCAACTATTTGTGCATTATCGAACTTTACATGGTAGAATCCTCTACCAAGTATCTGTACATCCCTTACTAAACCATTTCCCCGTATATGTGATTGCAACAAATCCTTGAACAAAGCTCTATTTGGACGCGACCAATTAACTGACAAATAATTGAAACCCGTACTAACCTCTGTACTTCTTGGTTGAAACGCTCTGTAACATCTTCTTTGAACTCGATGGTTATAGGCGGGTGTTAGAACTTCGTGCAATGAGCACATGGACGTGCACCTAGTGCACCTTTGTATTTCGT